>CAYQRR010000149.1:0-6337 GCA_964419635.1 uncultured Chitinophaga sp.
GTCCCGGCAACTCCTAATGCCCCTCCCACATTGACAGTATTTAAGAACGTGCCTTAGCCAAAAGTCTGTGTCCGCCTTTTGCAGTGAAACAGAATATCAACTTAAGCAAAGGACGTGACCGTGGAGTTAGGCAAAGTTCAATACTTCGAAAAAATCGAAACTCAGTGGCTGTTTTATCCGGTAATGAAACAGAAGAAGATTTGAAGAAACTTGCAGACGATATTTTTCTATACTTTGGTTTCGGCTGTAGAAATGTGTCTAAGATTTATGTACCCGTTGAATATGACCTAACACAACTTTTCCCGAAGTTTGAATCATACAGCTGGCTACATCATCATAGCAAATACATGAACAACTATGACTATCAGCGAACGCTGCTATTGATGAATAAAACCAAGCATTTGGCCAATGACTTTCTGATGCTGGTGGAGAATGAAAGCATTGCATCTCCGATTGCTACGCTTCATTACGAAATCTGGCATGATAAGAATGTGTTATTAACCAAACTAAAAAACGATAGCGAGAGAATACAGTGTATTGTTTCCTCCGCACCCGAGGACTTCAAATTTGCTGCTTCGGTTGGTTTTGGCGAATCACAACATCCGCAGCTCAGCGACTATGCAGACGGCAAGGATACCCTTTCATTTCTACTATCTCTTTAATTCGTTCCTTATAGTAGCCAACTGCCACTTGTTTGTTGAATAAAGCAGCAGTGAGCCATTGACACTTAACCCGAACTACGTATTTTGCGTATAAGTAATTGAAGGGGTAGATTATGAAACATGCGTTTCTGATTTTTCTGATGATTTGTGCTTATCTGCCCGGCAGCAGTCAAAAAACGAATGCCGAAATTTTCATTCCGCTTAATAATCGCAGCGAAATATGGCTTAAGCCTAAGATGGATACGCTGGAAAATCTAAAAAAATACGAATTTAAGATACGCGTAGCCAAAGAGTATAAGATTTCGCAGTTCCTGTTTGAAAAAGGACTAGCCGTGCATAATGACAGTGTATTGGTTATATCACCCAACAGCACTAAGTATGGAAGCACAGATACTGCGACTCTTCGGGTAATTGTCACCAGCGTGGCAGGTTCCAGAATCATGCTTTTTCAAAAACAATTTCTCATCAGCGTTCCTGAAAAACTGTTTCCGGTTGTCAGTAATCCGCAAACGAATTTGATGAAACTGAATGACAAGATTTGGCTGGAGAGAAATAAGCCATATCCCAAAAATATTTTTACGGATGCTCAACCATTTATGGCGATGTATGACAATAATGTATCGCTGAACAAACTAGAAGTTCAAAACATTTCGCTTACCTTGTATGAGAAGGAAGGCAAACAATTTCCGTCTAGCGGTGATACACTTAGTATGGCTGCCTTGCACGAGATTAAGAAACTGAAGGAACCCACACCGGTCTATTTCAAAGTGGATGCGTTGAGCGGAAAAACAAAAAAAGTAGTTTGGAATCGTGTAGTTATCTATCCTGACTAGCGCTTGCCAATTGACACCTCCCTTTTATAAAATAAATGCGCCACGATAAATCGTGGCGCAAAATAAAATCGTTTACAAGACTATTGCTTTACTACTCTGGCAGTGTGTGTCTTTCCGTTGGAGGTAATAGATATCAGGTAACTAGAAGCAGGCAACTGGCTGAAATTAAGGGTGTTGGTGTATAACCCCTCTGTGTTGCAAACTTCTTTTTGTGAATGCAGCATTTTGCCTGTCAAATCAGCAACTGAAATTTCTACCGGTCCGGCTGCTGCAACATAATATTGCAAAGCAACTATGCCGTATGCAGGATTGGGATACAAAGCAACAAGCACCGGCACTTGGTTATTGTCGCGGATAGAAGAGAGAATAGGTGCTTGAGGAGGAAGAGTGCCACGCGGAGTTAATGGAGATCCGCATTGCGTTAAATGATTATTTCCATCTAAATCGCACCAGGAGGCAGCTGTGCTGGAAGTAAATGTTCTGCTTTCAATATTGTTCATGTATATCCAATCGCCCTGAACCTTTGCATCAGTTACATCCAGTAGCAAATAGCCGCGTTTAGCTAAATCAGCATATTTCACATTTGGATTAAACGTCTGTATGATGGAAACAGGAACAGAGAAAGTAATAAAGCTGCCGCTGGTTACGCTGGTGCACACATATTCCACGGCTATAGAGCCGGCACCGGTGGAGGCGGTATAACTACCCAAATCAACAGGTATATCGTTGGCCCAGGAAGTATGAATATCACCGGGGAGAATAACCACGTTATCAATATTGCCAGATTGAATGTGTGTCAAAATCTTGTTGCGCTCAGCAGGATAACCATCCCATTGATCTTGATTTACTGCCTGACCTAATATTTTAAGCGGAGACACCATCACCTGATTGCCAATCAATTTCCACTTCGCTGTGGAATTGCTCAATTGCTGTTTGAACCAGGCTAACTGGGGAGCCCCTAACATTGTGCGGTTAGTATCCGTAACGGTGGCACCGGTAGTTCCTGCCTGCACTTCACGTCCCTCCAGGCGCGTATCAATCATAATCAAATCGATGAGTCCGCCCATTGGTATGACGCGGTGAATAGTATCTACGCTGTTATGAACATCGCGTATCGGAATCCATTCAAAATAGCTCTGGCGACCGTAATTCTTTCTGTCTTCCCAGTTTCCTTCTGTTCCGTTGGTGTGATTTTCGGCCCCACCTACCCAACTATCATTGGCCGTTTCATGGTCATCCCAAACACATATAAATGGATACTGCTGGTGAATGGTTCTTAAATCCGGATCCAGTTTGTATTGTGAATGTCGCAAGCGATAATCCGCAAGCGTTAGAATTTCAGTGGCCGGTTCGTGCAAACGTGAAGAATCTATTCCGGGGTCAAAATCATCGTGACCATATTCATAATAATAGTCGCCCAGGTGGATAACTGCATCCACGTCATTTTTATTGACTATATCGCGATAGGCATTAAAAAAACCACTCTGATAATTGGAACAAGCCACTACCGCAAAACGAAGATTGCCTACGTTTGTCACCGGCATAGTTCTTGTTCTGCCGGTAATTGAAAACACTCCGTTGTTACCAAAACGATAATAATACCAGGTGTTGGGTTGAAGACCCGTAGCATCTACTTTTACGGTGTAGTCTTTAGAACCATCGGTGGATACAGCTCCTGAGTTGACAATGTTTGTAAAGGCAAGGTCGGTTGCTATTTGCCAGGTTACTGTTTCAGTCGGATTTTGCGAAGTAATACGAGTCCACAATATAACCCGGTCGCTCAGCGGGTCACCGGAAGCTACACCATGATAAAAAGGCGCTAAAGCGGCATCCACATCGGAACGAGATGCGCTTAAATGTTCCTGCGCATTGACAGTATACGAGGAGACTACTGCTAAGAGAAGTAATAATTGTTTCATAGGTTTTATTTTTCTTACAAAAAAGGAATTGATTATGAATAGATCATTAAGCAGCTTTCAATTTACTTACCTGTGTATGCTCCAGTTTTTCTTTCACAAAACTACGAGTAACAGTAAAGTGCTTTACATCCTTTTCGCTCGGCAAATCAAACATGGCATCCGTCATTATCGCTTCGCAAATGCTTCTCAATCCCCGGGCGCCCAACTTATACTCCATGGCTTTATCTACAATGTAGTCAATGGCGTCTTCATCAAAATTGAGTTGAATTCCATCGGTTTTAAAAATTTTCTTGTACTGCTTAAAGAGAGCATTCTTTGGCTCAGTAAGAATGGAACGCAATGCTTTTGCATCCAAAGGGTCGAGGTGTACCAAAACCGGTAAACGGCCAATTAGTTCCGGGATTAAGCCAAAACTACGTAGGTCAAGAGGCGACACATACTTCAAGAAGTTATTCGTATCCACCTTATCCTTTTCTTCACCTTTTTTAAACCCGACCTTTGACTGGTTCATACGAGTGGCAATCAGTTTATCTATGCCTTCGAATGCACCGCCACAGATGAACAGGATGTTGGACGTATCCACCTTTACCAACTTCTGCTCCGGATGTTTTCGTCCGCCCTGCGGAGGAACCAACACTTCTGAGCCTTCCAACAATTTGAGCATCGCTTGCTGCACTCCTTCCCCGCTCACATCGCGTGTAATGGAAGGATTATCTCCTCCTTTGCGGGCCACTTTATCAATTTCATCAATATAAATGATGCCAAGCTGTGCTGCAGCCACATCATAGTTGCAGGCCTGCAAAAGGCGGGATAATATGCTCTCCACATCTTCGCCTACGTAACCAGCCTCCGTGAAAACAGTAGCATCCACGATGGCAAAAGGAACATTCAGAAAACGCGCTATACTTTTGGCAAGAAGTGTTTTACCTGTTCCGGTTTGCCCTACCAAAACGATGTTGCTTTTCTCAATCTCTACCTCATCATTTTTTGTCTGATTCAAGCGCTTATAATGGTTGTAGACTGCTACGCTGATATACTTTTTGGCATCATCCTGACCAATAACAAAATCATCGAGAAACTTTTTGATATCGCGCGGTTTCACATTATTTGGAAGATTAAACTGAAACTTTTTGTTCTTGTGAAACAGTTCTTCGTCAATAATCTGCTGGGCCTGTGCCACACAGTTTTCGCAGATGTGGCCTTCCACACCCGAAATCAAAATATTCACCTCTTTTTTCTTTCGAGAGCAGAAGGAACAAACGGGTTCGTTTTCTTTTTTCATAATATTAAATGGAACAGAAAGATGATGATGTCAAAATAAAGGTTGCGCTGAATGGATTTAGTCTTTTTTGGTACTCCGCACCAAAACCTCATCAATCATTCCATAATCTTTAGCTTCCTGTGCACGCATCCAATAATCGCGGTCGCTGTCTCCTGCTACTTTTTCAAACGTTTGGCCGGAGTGGTCGGAAATAATGGTATACAGCTCCTCTTTGATTTTCTGAATCTCGCGCAAAGAAATTTCAATTTCGCTGGCTTTTCCACCGATACCTCCCAGTGGCTGATGAATCATCACCCGTGCATGACGCAATGCCGTGCGCTTACCTTTTTCACCGGCACATAAGATGACTGCAGCCATGGAAGCTGCCATACCGGTGCAGATGGTGGCCACATCCATGCTCACATATTGCATGGTATCGTAAATCCCCAGCCCGCTATACACTTCGCCTCCAGGGCTATTGATGTAGATTTGAACATCACTGCGCGAATCACTGCTTTCCAGAAATAAAAGTTGTGCTTGAATAATAGCCGCTATGTAATCATCTATCGGAGTTCCTAAAAAAATAATCCGATCCATCATAAGTCGCGAAAAAACATCCACCTCGCGAAAAGGCATTTGACGTTCTTCAATAACAGTTCTGGTCAAGTTCTGCATGCCTCCATTACTGTATATTTTTTTTACATAATTTTCTACGTGCATGCTGCTGAGTCCGTGTTCTTTTACAGCATAATTTTTAAAATCCTGTGCTTCTTTAATGGTCATAATATGTTGTTGTTATGGTTCGAAAATGATTGGTTTTTCTGAAATAGCAAACTGCCGATTTATAGTCGCTCCCGAAAATGAACGATTCACCCTAAATTATCTTGTAAAATGGCTATTTCTTTATCAAAATTTAACCCAGAAGCCAATGAAAAATCTTTCATTTTTTGCAAACAGTCTTTCACAAATTTACGGTGAGCTTCCGATGCTGCATTTCGCGGGCGATGATTCAAAGCTTTTGTTAATTCATCCACTGTTTTGATGACCTCAGTAGTCTCTTGATTAAAAAAATATTGACCAAGATACTGCCATACATAATCGATAGCTATGGCGTTGGGGTGTATCATATCCTCGGCATAAAAACGATAATCGCGAAGATCGTCCATCAGTAGCTCATAGGCCGGAAAGTAGCCGGTGTTCGGCAGTGCCTGCTGCAACTGATAAAAAGCGGCAAAAAGATGTGCTTTACTCACGCTGTTCTGGTAGGCACCATTTGCCATATAGCGTACCGGACTTACAGTAAACACAATTTTAAGAGCAGGATTAACTTCCCGAAGTGCAGCAATTGCTTTTTGCAAACTACTGTAAATATCTTGCGATGTTAGTATCTGCTGCTCAAACTGATGACCGGGTAATTTGTGACAATTGGAAACAATTTCACCTGAAGTTTTCCATCTAAACACATGCGAGGTGCCGGGCGTTAAAAACAAAACAGAGGCTGTTTTTATCTGCCTCGCAGCTTCCCAAAATTGAGCATTGATTATCTCGAGCGTTTCCTCCACAGTGCCTCGCGAAAAGCTACCATGATGTGCAAAACTATGGTGTTGCTCATTGTGAAAAAACAAATCGGATGCTTTAAACTCTTTGCCTTGAAGCAACAAC
>CAYQRR010000150.1:0-6334 GCA_964419635.1 uncultured Chitinophaga sp.
GATAGTGGCCTTCTACATGTGCACGGGCAAAAGTTTTTAAATCGGATAGAGAACTACCAGCCTCCGGCTCGGTGAGAGCCATGGTGCCCTGCCATTCGCCTGCATACATTTTGGGCACAAATGTTTTTTGCAAAGCTTCACTGCCAAAACTTTCTATCAACTGTGCTGCTCCGGTAGTAAGGCCTGGGTAGGCCATGCTGGAATAGTTGGCTGCTGCAAAAATAAATCCCGCCATTTGCGAAATAGTAAACGGAATGCTCTGTCCTCCAAATTTTTCCGGAGCGCTCATGGAAATCCATCCATCTTCACCAAACTTTTTCATGAGCGCTTTCATGTTTGGATGAACTTTAATTCGGCCATTTACTACCTGTGGCGGATTTCTGTCCATCTCTGATAAGATAGGGCGCAAATGGTTTTCAGCTAATGATGCGGCTGCATCGAGTATCATTTCAAAATTTTCGCGCGAATGATTTTTAAAGCGTTCATACTTACACAGGTCCTGTGTGCGATGCACGCTATAAAGCAGAAAGTCAAGATTATCTTTAGAATAAAATTTCATGGCGGGTGGTTTACACAACTCTGTTTCCTGCAATAAACTTGGAATAGAGTTGTGGCGCAAAACGTTTTAAATAGACTCCCAGTTTTTCTTTAGCTCCAGCCAGCATAATTTCTTCTTTGTTAGATTCTATGGCAGCAATTATTTTTTCGGCTACGTAGTCTGGTGAAAGCCCGGTTTCAATCATCTTATTATTTCTTCCAATTGGCTTGCCATTTCTATCCAGCGAGTTGATGGCGACATTAGTGTTTACAAAGCCCGGACAAACCAACAAAACCTTTAGCCCTTCACCGGCATATTCTGCCCGCAGGGTATCAAAAAATCCATGTAAGGCATGTTTGCTTGCGTTGTATGCGGCCTGTTTTGGTGTTACAATCTTACCGAGAATGCTACTGATGACAACTATCTGTCCTCTTTTGTTTTCCAGAAATTGCGGCAGCACGGCTTTGGTTAATGCCGCGGCACCCAAAAAATTTACCTGAATGATTCGTTGCAATACATCAAAGGTCATGTCTTTGATTTTACTCCAATGACTCAGCCCTGCATTGTTTACAAGCACATCAATCTTACCAAATCGCTCCATAACAATACGGGCATTGGTTTCAACGAGAGCATGTTCAGCAATATCCATCGGCAAAACCAGGACTTGCTCCTCGGGTAGGTTGCATCTTTTTTTTACCCGTTCCAATTCATCGGCTCTGCGCGCAGTGAGTACCAGTTTACAATTTCTCTTTGCAAAAGCATAGGCTAATGCTTCTCCTATGCCGGACGATGCGCCTGTAATCCAAACTATCTTATTAGCTACTGATGACATGCTTTAATATTTAGGCGGAAAGATAGAAATGATTGTAACCGACTGCACCGTTTTTTTTCGATGTTTGTAACAATTTAAAAACGCGGTTTTCACTTTTTAGTAAAACCGATTAGTTTGCTTTGCTTAAATTTTCAACTATGAAACAAATGTCCATTTTTTTGTTTGGCTTGCTGATTTGTTTATCGGGATTTGCACAGGTAAATATTACCGTGGGGCCATATTTGCAAAGCCCTACTCCCGGCAGCATAAAAGTAAAGTGGAGAACGGATGTAGCGTCTGGTTCTAAGGTCGTTTACGGATTATCTATCGGTAATTTGAATCAGACTGTGGAGGATACTACTTCAGTACAACGACACACAGTCCAATTGTCTTCGCTTCTGCCGGATACAAAATATTTCTACGCCATTTATGATGGAGCTACACTTTTGGAGGGTAATGATGCCGACCACTGGTTCAGAACGTTTCCTTTGGCTGGTCCGTCTAAACCCTTTCGTGTGTGGGCCATTGGCGACTTTGGCAAAGGCAACGACTGGCAAAAGAAAGTTCGCGATGCCTACGAAAGCTATGATTCCACCGAGACTAATTTGTGGCTTTGGCTAGGGGATAATGTGTATCAGGACGGAACAGAGGCGGAGTATTTGGGCAAAGTGTTCGATTCCGTTTACGGATACCAAAAAATGATGAAACATTGGGCTTTTGAACCATCCCCGGGAAATCATGACTACAACAGCATATCTCCCGTAACCAGTCCGGTGCCTCCTTTACAGCACGCAGGTCCTTACTACGACCTGGTCGATACCTACAAAAATGCTGAAGCGGGTGGAGTGGCTAGTGGCAATCATTTGTATTACTCGTTTGACTATGCCAATGTGCATTTTATATCGCTTAACTCCGAGTTGGGTTCTGTGTTTAGTGGCACCGATGATTGGACCGGTGTGAATCCATTTGTCAATTTTACTACTTCTCCTATGTTGCAATGGTTACAACAAGATCTGCAAGCCAATACCAAAACCTGGACCGTTGTTTATTTTCACCAGCCGCCATACACCGATGGTTCTCATGATTCCGGTGCCTTTTGGGAAGTATACATGAAAGCCATGCGTGAGCATTTTGCCCCGGTTCTGGAGCAGTATGGAGTGGACCTGGTGCTTACGGGACACTCACATGTATACGAACGGAGCTATTTGGTGAAGGGTTGCTATTGCGATGCCAGTGATATTACCCCCTTCAACATTCTGCAAAATAATAGCGGCAACGATGATTTAGGCGAAGCGTATATTAAATACACCAACGGTACCAACCCCAATCAAGGCACTGTTTATGTTGTGTGCGGAAACAGCGGTAGCAATGATTCGGATCCGCCATTTAACCATCCCTTCATGTTCTCGGAATACGGATGTGATACTTGTTGCGGTTCATTTGTGATAGATGTTAACGGGGATAGGCTGGATGGCAAGCATATTGATGCGTATGGTGCAGTTCGTGACCAATTTACAATCAAAAAAATGGTAAATACATCGGTAGAGGAGTTAAGAAATGCAGATTTTTCAGAAGTGAAAGTTTCACCAAATCCGTTTAGCAAATCAGCGGTTGTGGCGTTTGAAATGGTAAAAGATGGCGCATTGAATATTTCTTTGACCGATGTTTCTGGCAAGCAGATACCACTGTTTTCCGGTAAGCAGAGTGCCGGGAACCATGAGCTGATTATTGATGCCACCAAGCTGAACTTGGCAAAGGGTAACTATCTGCTTACCGTAAAGTCGGAGAGTGGATATAAGCGAACCAGAATGATAAACGTAGACTAAATAAAAAGCCCGATGCAAAACATCGGGCTTTTTTGTTTTTACCTGTTTCAGATTAGCTCTGCTTAGGAGGTAGGGCCTCTTTCACTACCAGGTTTCTGCCCTGGAAATCGGCACCATTTAATGAAGCTATAGCGTTTTGCGCTGCAGCATCATCGCTCATTTCCACAAAACCAAATCCACGGCTGCGGTTAGTTTCACGGTCTTTTAAAATTTTGATGGAGATTACTTCTCCATACTGCGCGAATAGCTGTTGCAATTCTTCTTCTCTCGCGCGAAAACTGATGTTGGATACAAAAATGTTCATTTGATAAAAAATAAGGGGTTAAAAAAATACGCTGCGAAGCACTTTGAAAGTACTAGAAGAACTGGAAGCTTTCTTTAGCCGAATCTCCATGCTTACACGAGCAGAGCGAAAATATTTGATTATCTCAAAGATTCAATTATCGTGCGCGACAAATATCCCTTTGCTTTTAAAACTCCACTCCATTCATTCTTCCACTCATTTACAATAATTTCATTGCTAATTAACAAATGCTTAATCGTTCTTAATTTGCATAAACGTTTATTTACTCAAAAAAATGAAGACATGGAAATAAAAATGGTGGTTTTTGATATGGCCGGAACAACCGTGGAAGATAGTGACAATGTACACGAAGCATTAATCAAAGGATTTGCCAGCGAAGGCATGATCATTGACCGTCAAGATGCCAATAGCGTAATGGGAATACCCAAGCCCGTTGCCATTCGAACACTCTTGAACGAAAAGTTTTTGTTGAAAGAGCATATTGGCGAACGGGTTTCAAAAATTCATAAAGTGTTTTTGGCCGAAATGATTTCGTTTTATCAGAACGATGAATCGGTAAGTGCAAAGACAAATGCGGAAGCTACATTCAGCGCATTAAAAGAGATGGGTGTGAAGGTTTGTTTAGATACCGGTTTTAGTCGCGATATAGCTGATGCAATTATCCAGCGACTGCGATGGAAGGAGCATAATTTGATTGATTTTTCAGTTACCAGCGATGAAGTGAATAATGGCCGTCCTTTTCCCGATATGATTTTTAAAACAATGCATCATTTTAATATACTCTCAGCGGCACAAGTAGCTAAAGTAGGAGATACCATATCGGATTTGCAGGAAGGAACTTCTGCCGGCTGTGGTGCCGTTATTGGAATTACAACCGGAGCATTTGAGCGAGAAGAGTTATTGACAGTGAATCACACGCATTTAGTAGATGATTTGCTAGAGGTAGTGGATATTGTAAAAGCTTCCAAAGTCAGTTAGTTTTTTTGTCATGCAATTAACCATACCTTATTTCAAGCAAAAATTAGCAGCACAAAACACGGCTGTGGTTGCCGTGTATGCGGCTCTGGTAGCTTTTTGTACTTATAGCTGCATGTATGCTTTCCGTAAACCCTTTACCGCAGCTACTTTTGATGGTTTATATGTATGGGGTTTAAAGTATAAAGACATCCTCATTATAGCACAGTTAATGGGCTACACGCTCAGTAAATTTGCCGGTATTAAAATAGTAGCGGAGATGAAGAGCAGAAGCAGGGGCTTCAGTATTTTATTACTGATTGCTATTGCCACCGTTGCATTGTTCTTATTTGGTATTACGCCCGCACCATACAATATGGTATTTATGTTTATGAACGGCATACCTCTGGGTATGATTTGGGGAATCGCGTTTAGCTATCTTGAAGGCCGCAAAGCAACTGAGTTTATGGGGAGCATTATGGCAGTTAGTTTTATTTTTTCGTCCGGGTTTGTAAAAAGCGTGGGAAAATGGTTGCTGAAAGATATGCAAGTGCCGGAGATGTGGATGCCCATAGCCACCGGGCTTCTATTTCTTATCCCTATTTTATTTTTTGTTTTTCTGCTTGAGCAAACTCCCGACCCCACTGCCGATGACATAGAGCACCGAACCGAGCGAAAGCCGATGACTGCGGAAGAGCGCAAATCATATATAAGAGATTATTTACCCGGCATTATAGTATTGGTGGTTGCGTATGTTATGTTGACCATTATTCGCGATTTTCGCGACAATTTTGCTGCGGACATATGGAAAGAATTAGGTTACAATGATGCATCGGTATTCACCAGCACCGAAATCCCCGTTTCGCTGGCCATTCTTGCTTGTATGAGTTTGCTTATTGTGATTAAAGATAATTTAAAAGCCCTTCAGGTGAATCATCTCATGGTGGCTTCCGGTTTCTTGATAACGGGTTTTTCTACCTATCTATTTTCTGTGCAAGCTATTGATGCTTATTGGTGGATGGTGTGCAATGGCTTAGGGCTCTACCTTGGGTATGTTCCATTCAATGTTGTATTTTTTGAAAGAAAAATTGCTGCCATACGAAAGCCGGCCAATGTTGGATTTCTGATGTATGTTGCCGATTCTTTTGGCTATTTAGGAAGTATTGGCATTCTGTTGTTCAAAAACTTTGGAATAAGTGAAATTTCCTACAGCAGTTTTTTTATTCAGTCTTTGTATTTGGTGAGCGCCATCGGCTTTGTCTTTATGTTGTTGTCGCTCATTTATTTTAATCGTAAGATATCAGCCATTCATTCTAATCCGTAAAATTGAGTTAACGCATGCAGAAATCTGCAATAGTAATTGGAGCCGGCATTGTAGGATTGGCCACAGCCCGCGCACTGGCAGAAAGAGGTTTTTCTGTTCAGGTTTTTGAAAGAAATGAAAAAGCGATAGGCGCCTCTATTCGAAACTTCGGAATGGTGTGGCCGGTGGGTCAACCTTTAGGAAAATTGTATGAACGAGCTATGCGTTCGCAGTCCATCTGGAAAACTTGCTGCAAAGAGGGTAATATCTGGCACGAAGCGGTTGGCTCGTTGCTGAATGTGTATGAGGAAGATGAATGGCGAGTAGTAGAAGAATTTTATGATTTGAACAAAGCGCATCGCGATGTTGCAGTGTTAAAACCCGAACGGGTTTTAGAAATTTCAGCTGCTACCAACCCCAAAAATCTGAAAGCCGCCCTGTGGAGTAGCACCGAGGTAATTGTAGACCCCAGAGAAGCTATTGCCAAACTACCACAATATCTGGAGGCAAAATACGATATCCGTTTTTTGTTCAATAAAGCGATTACTCGTGTAGAGCATCCCTCTGTTTTCTGTGGCAATCAAAAGTATGAAGCTGA
>CAYQRR010000151.1:0-6317 GCA_964419635.1 uncultured Chitinophaga sp.
CCGCCCTCTACCAAAACATATTTAGAAAAATCAATGATTGGTTTTTTGGCGGGTGAGTTTTGCGCTGTAGAACAATGTATATGCATGCAAACTACAGTAGCTATTAAGAAAATTCTCATGTGTGGATTTTTTGCAACAATAAACCAATTTGGATTGGCGATGGCTCAAAAAATCTTAATTACTTATTTCTGAGTATGTCCGCTATGGGCGATAGGTATTTATCTATATCTCCTGCACCTATGGTGACTATCACCTCAAACTCTTTCTTACTGATTAGTGTCAGCAAGTCTTCCTTGTTAGTCAGTGTTTTTTCGGAGCAGGTGAGCCGGTCAAAGATAAGTTGAGAGGAGACACCTTCTTGCGGCAATTCTCGAGCTGGATAAATATCCAGCAGTATAACTTCGTCCGCTTTGCTCAACTGTTCGGCAAACTCCACCGCCAAATCTTTTGTTCTGGAAAAAAGGTGCGGTTGAAATACAGCGGTTATTTTTTTCTTCGGATAAATCTCACATACACTCTCCAGTAATACTCTGATTTCCTCGGGGTGGTGGGCATAGTCATCTATGAAAACGACTGATTCGTTTTCCAGCACTTTTTCAAATCTCCGTTTAATACCACGGAAGGAAGCCAAGGCTGATTTTATATGCTCGTCTGTAATCTTCAATTCTTTGGCAACGCAAATAGCTGCTATAGCATTTTCTATGTTATGAAATCCGCCAATGTTGAGTCGAATGGATTTGATTTCCTGGCCAAAGTAATGGACATTAAAAATATAACCGCCATCCACCACCCAGTATTTATTGCAATAAACATCTGCCTCCGTATCATGTAAAGAATAGAATGCTTTGTCCAGCACCGGCAAGTTTTCGTTGATACTTTGCCCCTGCTTCATTACCAAAAAACCTTCTTCAGCTATTTTATTGGTGAATTCAATAAATGCCTCGTCTATTTTTTCTTTGGAACCATAAATATCAAGGTGGTCAGTGTCTACGGCAGTGATGATGGCCATGTCGGGCGATAAACGATGAAAAGACCTGTCAAACTCATCCGCTTCTATCACCACCACATCATTGGGCCCTTGCAAAAAATTAGAGTTGTAATTAACCGCAATGCCACCCAAAAAGGCCGAGCACCCGAACCCGGATTGTGTAAGTATATGTGCTACCATCGAGCTGACTGTGGTTTTGCCATGTGAGCCGGCTACTGCTATTGTAAACCGATCGGCAGAGATAATTCCCAGCACTTCACTTCTTTTGCGAAGCTCGTACTGGTTGTCGCGATAGAAGTTGAGCCCTTTGTGATCTTTTGGTAAAGCCGGAGTGTAAACCACTAAATCTACCTGCTTGGGATAGCGTTCTAAATCATCTTCATAAATCACCGGAATCCCTTCGTTTTTAAGTTCATTGGTGAGCGCTGTCGGAGTTTTGTCATAACCGGAAACATCCGCGCCCAAGGATTTAAAATATCGGGCCAATGCGCTCATCCCGATACCACCAATACCCAGGAAATAAATTGTTTTAAGCTCTTTCAGATTTTTCATGGGTGCAAACTTTGAAAATTTCCGCTACAATTCGCTCAGAAGCATCTGTAATTGCCATTTCGCGGATGTGTTTACTTAATTCCTTTTGCAGGCTTGAGTTGTGAAGCAAATCAATGGCCATGCCTATTAAATTCAGTCGGGCTTCATCATCTTTTATCATGAGTGCTGCCTGTTTTTTAACCAAAGCCATTGCATTATGTGTTTGGTGATCTTCCGATACATTGGGAGAGGGGACCAGGATAACCGGTTTACCTACGATTTGCAATTCGGCAATAGACAAGGCACCGGCACGCGATATGATGATGTCGGCACAGGCATATGCATAATCCATTTTATCTATAAACATGCGAGCATGCAGGTTAGGAATGTCTGCTGCAATTTTTTCGCATTCCTCATAATATGCTTTGCCGGTTTGCCACAGAATCTGTATGTCACTTTCCTTGATGCGTTCTTTAGCCGCTTCTACACTTTGGTTTAGTGTTCGTGCGCCCAAACTTCCTCCAATAATCAGTATTGTTTTTTGATGTAGGTCTAATCGAAAGTATTCCAACGCGGATTCGCTAAAGTAGTCGCCATCCTTTTTTTTCATGTTTACAATTTCATCGCGCACCGGATTTCCTGTCAGCACAATTTTTTGACTTGGAAATACTTTCTCCATTCCTTCGTAAGCAGTGCATATCACTTGAGCATTTTTGGCGAGTATTTTATTCGTTATGCCGGCAAAAGAGTTCTGCTCTTGAATTACAGTTGGTATACCACAAAAGCTGGCGGCCCGCAGCAATGGTCCACTAGCATAACCACCTACACCTATCGCCACATCCGGCTTAAATTTTTTGACAATACGATAGGCGGCTATCATACTCCCTATGAGTTTAAAAGGCAGCATCAGATTTTTGAGAATAGAGCCGCGCTGAATGCCTGCAATATTTAATCCATGAATATCGTACCCGGCTTGCGGTACTTTTTCCATTTCCATCCGGCCAACTGCACCTACAAACAATATCTCTGCATCCGGTCGATTCTTTTTTATTGTGTTGGCAATAGCAATAGCCGGAAATATGTGACCGCCTGTTCCTCCTCCCGAAATAATGATTCGTAGTTGTTTCATGCGGTTTCTAACGCTTTTTCTTCTTCAATATTTCTGGATACCGATAGAATGATGCCGAAGGCGATGGAAGTGAAAATAACCGAGCTTCCTCCCATGCTCACCAGCGGAAGGGTAACACCGGTTACGGGAACCAGATTAACGGCCACCGCCATATTAATCATAGCTTGTGTAACCAGTGCAATGCCAAGCCCCACGGCTAGCAGCGCTCCAAAGGCTTTCGGTGCCTTAATAATGATTCGGATGCACCGAAATAAAAAAAGGAGATAGAGTAAGACAATGAATGCACCACCGATTAGTCCGTATTCTTCTATGATGATAGCGTAGATAAAGTCGGAGTATGGATGCGGCAAAAAGTTTCTTTGTTCACTTCCCCCGGGGTTTAGTTTTATGAGTCCTCCTTTAGCGATGGCAATCTTTGCTTGTTGCACTTGATAATCTTCTTCCATGTTTTCGCTCGGGTGAACGAAATTTTCGATGCGGTGTTTCCAGGTTAGTGTCCTCCCTTTTAACAGGGTATCAGGCAAGAGAAACAGCAGCGAAAAAAATATAGCGCCTACTATCAAACTCATTCCAAACAGTAATGCAATGTGTTTGAGCGCAATCCGGCCGGTAAACATGACAAATACAGAAGTGCAAAAAAGTATCACAGCGGTAGACAGGTTTTCAGGAGCAATCAACATGCAAGTGATAACGATAGGAACCAAGATGGGAATAAAGGCTTCTTTAAAGTCAGTTATTTGATCTTGCTTCAGGGACAACTGACGTGCCAGGTACATGATTAAGGCCAGTTTTGCGAGGTCGGAAGTTTGGAACGTGAGCCCCACTACCGGCAAGGTAATCCAACGATTGGCATCGTTTAACTCAGTGCCAAAAAACATCGTGTATATCAAAAGTGGAATACTGATAAACCATAAAACTTGTGCAATGCGCGAGTAGTATTTGTAATCTATCATGTGCGTTCCAAACATCAGTAAGATGCCACCTACGGCCATGATGATTTGTTTCATCAGATATTTTTCGTTTCCAACTTGCATCTTGTAGGCAAGTGTGCCGGTAGCACTATACACCGCCAGCATCGAAAAGATGAACAGGAAGATGACAATCATCCAGATCATTTTATCACCCCGCAGGTATTCCCATCCCGATGCTATTGCTTTATTCATGAGTCGGATTTTGAACGTTTTTTATACTGCAAAGAAAAGGCATTGAGCAATTCTTCTTTGTCATCAAAGTGCTGTTTAACTGCTTTAATCTCCTGATATTTCTCGTGGCCTTTACCTGCAAGTAGCACTATATCATATTTGTTTGCCAGTGTTACGGCAGTTTTAATAGCTGCATGTCTATCGGTGATGTTGAGTACTTTTCGTTTGTCTGTTACCGGAACTCCATCATTCATTTGCCTTATAATTTCTTCCGGGTCTTCGCTTCGTGGATTGTCCGAGGTAAGAATGACCTGATCAGAAAATTTGCAGGCAATTTCTGCCATTATCGGTCGTTTGGCAGCATCGCGGTCGCCACCGCAGCCTATCACAGTTATTACCCGTTCATTACCATTCCGTACCGTTTGAATTGTTTGTAACACATTTTTTAATGCATCGGGGGTATGCGCATAGTCGATGATGCCAACAATTTTTTCGTTAGCAGAAACGATTTGATCAAAGCGACCCTCCGGAGGGCTTAAAGCAGAAAGCGCAGTAAGTGCGGTTTGTTTTTCTACTCCCAATAAACGTGCTCCTGCATATACAGCCGTCAAGTTATAAGCGTTGAAATCGCCAATGAGGCGGGTATACATTTCTACTCCGTCCAGCTCCAGTTGCAATCCGCTCACATTATTCTCTATCACTTTGCATTTGTAATTGCTGGGTGATTTCAGTGAGTAGGTGTGTTTTGCCGCTTTGCTATTTTGAAGCATCACCAGACCGTTGCGATCATCCGTATTGGTAATGGCAAATGCGGTGGCGGGCAACTCATCGAAGAATCGCTTCTTTGCCTTCAGATAATTCTCAAAAGTTTTGTGATAGTCGAGGTGGTCGTGTGTAATGTTGGTGAATATGGCACCGGTAAAACGAATACCCTCAATTCGGTTTTGGTCTACCGCATGCGAACTAACCTCCATGAAGCAATATTCACAATGTTTCTCCACCATTTTTTTTAGTAATGCCTGCAGGGTTATGGCGTCAGGCGTGGTATGTGTGCTGGGTATCACCTCGTCATTTATCTGGTTCTGCACAGTAGAAAGTAAACCGACAGAGTGCCCTAATTTCTTAAACAACCGGAATAACAAAGTAGCCGTAGATGTTTTTCCGTTAGTACCTGTTATACCAACAATTTTAAGATGGGTAGAAGGACGGTCATAAAAATTCGAGGCCAGTATACCGAGTGCTTTGGAACTGTTGAGAACTTTTATGTATGTAACGTGAGGTAATAAATCTTTTGGCAGCACTTCGCATATAATGGCTACGGCACCTTGTTGAACAGCTGTAGATGTAAATTGATGACCATCAGCCTGAGTGCCTTTTATAGCAATAAAACAATCACCGCTATTTATTCTTCGGCTGTCAATTTGCAAAGCGGAAATGAGTTTCTCCAGCGAACCAATCGTTTTCTGAACTGCAATTTGTTGGATGATTTCGCTTAACGTTTTCATGATTAACGAATCTTCAAGGTCACTAGCGTTAAAATGGCCAACAGAATGCCCACAATCCAAAATCGCGATACTATTTTGCTTTCATGCATCCCCAGTTTCTGGTAATGATGATGGAGGGGCGACATCAGAAATACTCTCCGACCTTCTCCAAATTTTTTCTTGGTGTATTTAAAGTAGCTGACCTGAATAACTACACTTAAGTTCTCTATCAGAAAAATTCCGCACATCACAGGTATGAGTAATTCTTTTCTAACGATGATGGCTAATGCTGCAATGATACCCCCCAGTGCCAGCGAGCCGGTGTCGCCCATAAAAACCTCAGCCGGATATGCATTGTACCATAGAAAACCGATGCAAGCACCCACAAATGCAGCTATGAAAATAACGAGTTCACCTGCATTGGGGATATACATGATATTCAAGTAGTCAGCAAAAATGATATTGCCGGATACATATGCGAATACCAACAGCGTAACACCGATGATAGCGCTGGTTCCGGTAGCTAATCCATCTATTCCATCAGTAAGATTAGCCCCATTGCTCACGGCTGTAATTATGAAAATAACTACAGGTATAAATATCAGCCAGGCAAATTTGCACCAGTCTTTATTTATCGCGCATAAAACAATTGAGTAGTCTATTTCATGACTTTTGAGAAAAGGGATAGTCGTGGTAGGGGCTTTTTCTGTAACCATGTAATGTACCTTCCCGTTGTCGTCTGTTATTTTTGAAATCTGTTGGCTACTGTATTTATATAAATCGCCCTGTGGGATTTCCTCTTTGGTCACCACGCTGCTATTAAAATAGAGCGTAGCACCCACAATTATACCCAAGCCTACCTGTCCTATTATTTTAAATGTGCCGGCCAAACCTTTCTTATCCTTCTTAAATACTTTGATGTAGTCATCGGCAAAACCAATTAAACCGAGCCACACCGTAGTAATAATCATTAGGATAATGTAAATGTTGTCCAGCTTGGCGAAGAGCAGCGTAGGAATTAAGATAGATCCAAGTATGATTAA
>CAYQRR010000152.1:0-6292 GCA_964419635.1 uncultured Chitinophaga sp.
AATAAGTGCCAGTGCGAAGGAACATCTGTAGTGCCTTGCACCGATGAACAACATCAGGAAAACAGAAGAACAGAGTTCAAGATTCTGAAGTTCTAAGGATAGATTAAATAGCTAAAAACAAAATGCCCCGCTGCAAAGTGGGGCATTTTGTTTTGCTAAATGTGGGCACAAAACAAGCCTGCAGATTCTGCAGGCTTGTTAAGGATAGATGAAAGGTTACTCAGCTACTTCTCCGGAAGTGTCCGCAGAGCCCAGCTCACCATCTTCTTCGGCATTGTAATTCAGTTTGCCATTTACAATTTTTGCAATAGCCGCAATCTCATCTTTCGCGTCCAATCGGATAATGCGAACGCCCTGCGCTGCACGTCCCATTACACGCAATTGTTCCACTGCAATACGAATAGCTACTCCACTCTTATTAATAATCATAACGTGGTCGTTATCCGTAACATTCAATATGCTGATAAGTGCCCCTGTTTTTTCGGTAATGTTCAATGTTTTTACCCCTTTTCCGCCACGGTTGGTGATGCGATAGATGTCTTCTCTGGTTTCAGGATCGGTTAAATAGCTACGCTTTCCGTATCCTTTTTCAGAAAGCACCATAATGGTTTCCTCTTTGCTTTCCGGATTCACGGTAATCATACCTACCACCATATCCTTTTCATCTTCAAGCGACACACCACGCACACCGGTGGCCGTTCTGCCCATGGCACGCACGGCATCATCATTAAAACGGATGGCTTTACCCTGTTTGGTTGCAATTACAATTTCGCTTTTGCCACTAGTGAGGCACACTTGAACCAACTCATCGCCTTCCCGAATTTCAATGGCGTTTACACCGCCTTGGCGAACATGGCTATAGGCTGTCAGTGTGGTCTTCTTAATGGTGCCCCGCTTAGTGCAGAAGGTTACAAAATTGCTGTCCAGATACTCATCGTCCGTCAAATTAAGCACTGGAATGTAGGCCATTATTTTATCGTCTTTGGGAATATTGATAAGATTTTGAATGGCGCGACCTTTTCCTGTTTTTTCACCTTCCGGTATTTCATACACCTTCAACCAATAACAACGCCCCAATTCGGTAAAGAACAGGATGTAATTGTGGTTGGTAGCCAGAAACATGTGTTCAATAAAATCCTCATCACGGGCGCTGCTGCCCCTGCTTCCGCGTCCACCCCGGTTTTGTGTTTTATACTCGGTAGACAAAGTTCGCTTAATGTAGCCCAAGTGAGATATGGTCACGACTACTTCATCGTTGGCAATAAGGTCTTCCATGTTGAAATCACCAGCGGCATATTCAATATGTGTTCTACGCTCATCACCATATTTCTCCTTCATCTCCAGTGTCTCGTCTTTGATAATCTGCATTCTCAAAGGCTCTTCTTCCAATACGCGTTTCAACCAGGTGATTGTTTTCATCAACTCATCGTACTCGGATCTGATTTTATCTCTCTCCAGACCGGTGAGGCGAGAAAGACGCATTTCCAAAATAGCTTTTGCCTGAATTTCACTCAGTCCGAATTTTTCCATCAGTCCCACTTTGGCTACATCTGTATCTGCGGCTGCACGTATAAGTGCAATGACTTCATCCAGATGGTCAAGAGCAATCAGCAAACCTTCCAAAATATGAGCGCGTTCTTCGGCTTTGCGTAACTCAAATTTCGTTCTGCGAATAACCACCTCGTGGCGATGTTCCACAAAGTGACGGATAAGGTCTTTTACATTCAACAATTGCGGTACACCTTTAACGATGGCTACGTTGTTGACACCAAAAGAGGTTTGTAAATCGGTCATAGCGAAAAGCTGATTGAGCACTACATTGCTCATAGCATCTTTTTTCAACTCTACCACCAAGCGAATTCCGCTCTTCTTGTCCGATTCGTCCCATATATTGGAGATGCCTTCAATTTTTTTGTCTATGACCAGGTCCGCAATTTTTTGATGCAGGTTTGATTTTACTACCTGATAAGGTATTTCGGTTATGATGATTTGCTCTCTTCCATTTTCGAGCGTTTCAATTTCTGCTTTACCACGCAGCACAACACGACCTCTTCCGGTCATTAGTGCTTGTCGCACGCCTTCGTATCCGTAAATAGTGCCGGCAGTTGGGAAATCGGGTCCTTTTATAACCTGAATTAGTTCTTCCAGCGTGATATCTTTGTTGTCAATGTAGCGAATCACACCATCCAGGCACTCGCTGAGGTTGTGTGGTAACATGTTGGTAGCCATACCTACAGCAATCCCCGATGCACCATTCACCAGCAGGTTAGGTATCTTTGCCGGCAGCACTGACGGTTCTTCCAAGCTATCATCAAAGTTTAACCGCATGTCTACCGTTTCCTTTTCTATGTCGGCTAATAACTCCTCTGAAATTTTGCGTAAACGAGCTTCCGTGTAACGCATCGCTGCTGGTGGATCATCATCTATACTTCCGAAGTTACCTTGGCCGTCTACCAATGGGTAGCGCAAACTCCAGTCTTGCGCCATACGTACCATGGCATCGTATACAGAATCATCGCCATGCGGGTGATACTTACCCAACACTTCTCCAACAATACGAGCACTCTTTTTGTGCGGTTTGCCGGGGCTGAGGCCCAGTTCATTCATAGCGTACAGCACTCTGCGGTGCACGGGTTTTAATCCATCGCGCACATCGGGTATGGCACGGCTCACAATTACCGACATAGAGTAATCTATGTAGGCTGTTTTCATTTCCTCCTCAATATTGATGGGGATAATTCGTGGCCGTTCTTCGTTTCCTACTGGCGGGTTGTTCAATTCATCACTCATATTCTGCTATTTTCTTTACTGTCTTTTTAAGGACTTTTAAGTCTGTTTTTAGCCCCGATTTGGGGGAGCACGAATATAGTTTTCGAAGCAAGGAAACAGAGGTATATATTGGCTATTTTTTCAACAAAATATGAGCGTTGTGCATATCGTAAATCCCGTTGGTGGTGGGGTGTTTTATGGCGTATGAAGCAGACCGTTGGTTCTGTTTTTGAAACTCCCCTTTGCCTTGTTATGTTTGGCGGAAATGGATTTACGACTAAAAGACCTCCACATTATTCCTCGCATGGGGATGATTATCTCCATGTTCATTATTTTTCAATCGGTGGCCTTGTCGCTAGGCACCTTATTCACTTATCAAGTGCTGGGAGCTGATACGGCTCATATTCAAGAAGGGGTATTGGCTAACCAGACGGACTGGCTGGGTTTTATGTTTTTACAAGGAACCGCATCGCTTATTGGATTTGGATTAACTGCTGTAGTCTTTTCCTACCTGGAAGCCGGTAATTTTAAACTGCATTTGGGGCTTAGCCGCGCTCCCTCTTTTCAATTACTGGGAATGGCTTTACTGGCAGTGCTGGCGGCACAGTTTTTTGTAGAGTCGCTGGTAAAATTGAATGAGCTATTACCGGCACCGGAAGCGGTACTGCAAATGGAAAAGCGAATTGATGCTATGCTGGAGGCAGCTACAACTTTTACTACACTGCCTGAGTTTTTAATAGCGGCATTCGTTATGGCTGTGGTACCGGCTATCGCTGAAGAACTCTTCTTTCGGGGCCTGCTCATGGGCGATATGCTACGCTCGGGAATGAAACCTATAACCTCTATCATAATATCGGGAGTTGTTTTTTCGCTGGTGCACTTTGAGTTCCACAACTTCTTGGCCATTGGTGTGCTGGGGATTTTTCTGGGCTATCTTTACTACATCAGCGGAAATTTATGGATATGCGTGGCAGTTCATTTTCTCAATAATTTTTTTGCAGTATTAGCGCGATATTTAGTGAACCTCGGAGTAATAGCTCCCGAGTTGGCCGAAGGCGAAACCCCGATTTGGCTCAGCGTGGCAGGAGGGTTCGTTTTTTTGGGTATAGTTTATCTCATTCGTTCATTTAAAAAACCGGAGTTGCCAACCACAGCGGTGGATGACACGGAGTTAAAAAATCAGATATGAACAATTTAGTTGTAAGAGCATTGTCGGGGTTAGTGTTTGCTATCATCATGATAGGCGGCATTCTGTGGACCCCTTTTACCTACTTGGGTGTTATGTTGCAGATATTGGGAGTCTCGGTAAGGGAGTACTATATCATTACATCTTCCAAGCGGGAGAGCGGCTCGCGTTTCTCGGGCAATGGTTTAATCGCGTTCTTGTTTGTATTTACTTTTCTGTTCTCATATCTTTTGTTGTCGCCCCCGGTAAGGGCATTGCCTAGTGGTAGCAATCTGCTCAGCTTATTGTTTCAGGCCGTGATGATGCAGCGCGATGCGGATATTTCTTACACCGCACTATTTCCTATGTTGCTGTTTTCGCTGTTCATTATTGAGTTATTCACCGAGCACGAAAATCCATTTGCCAATTTGGGTTGGAATGTTTTGGCTGCTGTCTGGATTTTGTTGCCGCTGATGCTTACGACCAAGTTGTTTTTTGAGCAAGGTGGAATTTTTCTGATAGCCGTATTTTGTATTATCTGGTTTTATGATTCGGCATGTTATGTATCCGGTTCGCTTTTTGGCAAGCATCCCATGTTTGCTCGCATTTCTCCTAAAAAAACCTGGGAAGGACTGGCCGGTGGAGTAGTGCTTACTTTGGTCGCTGCCTATTTCCTCCCATTGGTTCCATGGTTGAATATGTTGCACCGCGCGGAGTGGATGGTGCTGGCGGCTGTCATTATTTTTGCCGCAACATTTGGCGATTTAGTAGAGTCGCTCTTGAAGCGCAGCCTGAATATTAAATACACCGGAAATATCAAGCCCGGGCATGGTGGCTTTCTGGATAGGTTTGATGCCTATTTTCTCGCAGTTCCTTTCGTTGTGTTTATCATGTGGGTGTTTACTCAGGTGCGTGGTTTACAGTTGCTGATGGAATTTGTGGGTTAAAATGGTTGAAACCGGCAGTTTTCAGCTTCGGGTTTCATTTTTATAGATTTGGGTTACGTTTGCCCGCTTTTTGAAAATTATCATGAAGAGAAAAATCAAAATTCACAGAGAGGGAAAGAAGATATTACTCATCACACTGATGGTGCTACTTTTGCTAAACGCATTGGTTGCCTTTTATTTCAGAAACCTAACCGCTTATTACATCACTTCGGGAGTCTCTTTGGTAGTTATTCTCGCTTTTGCTTCCTTTTTCCGAATTCCATACCGTAATTTTTTTAGCAGCGATGACCACATCGTAGCTCCGGCCGATGGGCGAGTGGTCGTTATAGAAGAGGTGCACGAAACTGAATATTTTAATGATAAACGCATTCAGGTATCTATTTTTATGAGCCCTGCTAATGTGCATGTTAACCGTTCCCCCATCAGTGGCTTAGTGAAATATCAGAAATATCACCCCGGCAAATATTTAGTCGCTTGGCATCCCAAATCATCCGAGAAAAATGAGCGCAATACAATGGTGATAGAGCATGACGAAACAGATGCTGAAATTCTTATTCGCCAAATTGCGGGCAAGTTGGCCCGCAAGATAAAGTGGTATTTAAATGAAGGAGATGAAGTGCAGCAGAATGCTGAACTGGGGTTTATAAAATTTGGTTCACGCGTAGATTTGTTTCTGCCATTGGGAACAAAGATTGATGTAAAACTTAATCAGAAGGTGAAGGGTGGTATTACTGTTATTGGTGAATTGACGGAAGATTAATCATCTTTGCTCCAGACTGTTTAATATTTCTTCCACGTATTTTCTGTCATTCGCAAGCCTGGGCACTTTATTTTGTCCGCCCAGTTTTTTCCTCGTTTCCATCCATTTGTAAAACGTGCCGTTCGGTAAGGTTTTAATTATTGGCGTCTGCATCAATAAGTCACTTGCCCGCTTAGCAGCATAGTCAGAGTTTAATAACTGTAGATTTTTATCGAGTAGCGCACCGAATGATTTCATGCTTGCAGGGGCAGTGTCAAATTCAATTAGCCACTCGTGATAGCCACCGGCAGCGCTTGCACTCCATACCGGAGCCACTGTGTATTCTTTCACTGCGCAATGTAGTGTGTGGCAGGTAAGATGTAGCGCTTTATCCGTATTGTGAGCCATTACTTCTTCTCCAAAAACGTTGATGTATTGTGCTGTCCTTCCTGCAATAATGATTTTGTGTGGCTGCCGTGAGATAAAGCGAACGAGATCTCCAATGCGGTACCGCCACAAGCCGGCATTGGTAGAAATAACCAAGGCATAGTTTTTATGTAGCTCCACATCTTGCAGCCAAACCGTTTTAGGATACTCTTTATTCCATTCATCTTGTGGAATAAACTCATAAAAAATACCATTACCGGTATGTAGCAGCATACCTTCCTGTTC
>CAYQRR010000153.1:0-3294 GCA_964419635.1 uncultured Chitinophaga sp.
ACCCGGAGCCTCTTGGATGAAAAACAATCACCTGGTTTTGAAACAAGCGGCACTTCATTTTTTACCCACCTAACTACATAACTACCGCTTGATAAATCTGTAACATTTATTTCTATGGAGCCTTTTCTGTGCCCGATTTTGCTGCGGCTTAATGTATTCCCATCCAAGTCGCAAAGAATTAGCCAGTCGCTCTCCCCTGCGTCATTGTTTGTGTAAGATACCAAACAGATATTTTTTGCAGGGTTAGGCACTAGTGCTAGAGATAGAACAAGTGTATCGTTAGCAGAAATAGTTCCTTGCTCTTTCTTGTAATATCCCTCACAGTTTACAGCATCATCAAACTCATTATCCTCTGCAAAAAGTGAATACAGGCTACGCGCAAGATAAACTCCATTACCGGCTACAAGAGGGCACTGATACGCTAAGCCAGCAATGAACTGCTGCTCAGCCAAGGTAAACCTATCGGAGGCGTTCAGAACCTTATCATAAAGCGCCAATATTTCTTTTTCGTTGGATTCATGCTCACTGAAATCGGCAATGCTTTCACGTTTGCTGCGTATTGATTGGCGGATAGCAGCCACCTGCGCGGTATCTTGCAATACTGTGCTGTCGCTGAGCAAGGCTAAATCTTTTTCAATCTCATTCAACTTACCAATGGTCTGATACCTTGCCTGATTGTAAAAATTAGTGAAGTTGGAACTCGATTGCAAAAGAGTTGTATCCTGTTCTATCGTTTTATATAACCTGCGCTTGGCTTCAAAATCTACCACCGGCTGATACAGCGGGTCGGCAGTTTGAGCAAGTGTGCCGGTTATTATGTTCAGGGCATTGGCTTCTTCGTAATAGGTTTCATCATCAATTAAAAATTGAAGGTCGCCTTCTGGCGTAAATTCACAATCGGCAATAGAGCCAGACACAGTGATTGGGTTGAACGGCTGAGTAGTTGTATTACTTGAAAAAGTAAACGCACCGTCATTAGGAATTCTAAAGAAATTAGGCGGTGTAATTTGGCTAGTATTGTTAAATCCATAAATCTGAGCATAGCTGGAAGCAGGGTCGCCATTGTTTGTTGGGTCGTTAAAATCGTTCCTATTACTTAGCCCCGCACCTACAGGTCCTAAATCTCCATCCAACCCAAACTTGCGCAGGTTCCAGCCATAGAAGTGGCGGTGCATTTGGTTCGTGATGATGTTGTCTTTGCCGGTGGGGTTGCTGCCAAAGCTGTAGATGGCGCTGCTCAGGTTATCAAAATTATTGCAGCGCAGCCAGTAGTTGGCCGTGCTTTGCAAATAAACCCCGTTGTGCTTGGCATTCGTAATACCACTAGCGCTATTGGGGTTTATGTTGATGCTGGCCGGTGCGCCTTCTATGTAGTTTTCGCTGATGCTGACGCGCTCACAGGCGGTCAGGTGTATGTTGCTGGCACTGGCGCTGAGTGTGCTGTAAAAGTCGTTGTTCCAGATGTGGGCACCCATGCCGCCAATGTCCATGCCATCACCGCTTACTTTGTTCATGCGCACACCGTACGTAAACCTGTCAAAGCGATTTAACCCCACTATCAGGTTGCTCACCTTATCGCCAAAGCCATCAATGTGTACACCTGTGGGGTTAATAC
Organism: uncultured Chitinophaga sp.; assembly: GCA_964419635.1. Lineage (GTDB taxonomy): Bacteria > Bacteroidota > Bacteroidia > Chitinophagales > LD1 > Bog-950. The sequence continues at coordinate 1,616 of CAYQRR010000153.1, forward strand.
TGGTTTTTTGCCCACTGAGGTTGTTGTTGGCTATCAGTATTTGCGCCCCGAGGTTGTTGCTAAACAGAATGCCCGTGTTGCTCACATTGGCAATTCGGTTTTCGTTAATGTTGATATAGCCACCGTGACATAGCTGTGCGCGCACACCATAAGCTACTCCGTTCATGTAATTATTGATAATCTCTTTTGCGTTCATATTGCGGAGCATAATGCCTGTGCGCAAGTTACTGAAATTTGGCGAAGGGGCATTTTTCCCCATACCATATACATTGAGTGTGTAATTGGTAAACGGTGGTGTGTAGCCGGGTATTCCGAAGTCGCCCTGGGCGTAGATACCAATACCGGTATTCAGCGGTTGAAGCGGGTCTGTAACTAAGTTCTGAAACGTGCACTCATTAACATTGGCATTGGTCAGCCAAAGCGAAATGCCTGTTTGCAGCCCATCGAAAACATTGCCGGGGCCAATTTCTATGTCTTCAGTAGCCCAGGCTTCGATGCCTTTGTTGGAGGGTTCGCCTGCATAAGGAGGTAGTAATGTGCCTGTACTGTTGGTGAACTGGCAGTCGTTGATGTTTCCATTTGCGGTACCCGTAATCAGCAACCCATTTAGGTTATTATTTAGGGTTGAGTTCTCAAACCGGTAGGCAGCATCCGCTTCGCAGGTTACAGCTTGAATGGCGTCTTCAATTATAGAGTTGTCTAAAATTTCAATTGTTCCCCCAGACCTTGCAGTGATACCTTTCCATAGTTTACCGCAGGATTTAAGATGGCTGTTGCTGATCGTAAGGGATCCACCGTTTATTAAATCTATGTGAGAATTTTGCGCCATTACAATATTTTGATAGTTATTAATTATCAAAGGTAAGTCGATAGTAAAGGTATTGTTTATAGATATTGTGCTTGTAGAAAAGTTGGCATTAAACTCAAAACCATTCCCGGTCGCTACAAATAGTGTATTGCCTGCACTTACTAAGTCAGAAAGCTTAGAGTTATTAATTATACGGTTACCGGGACAACATTCTGTATTTAACTCTAAAGATTTACTAAAAGTTTCACCACATAAGTTTGTAACACTTAGCACCACGTTATAAATGCCAGATGAAGCATATGTATGAACAGGAGATTGCGAGAGTGAAGTGTTACCATCTCCAAAATCCCATGACACTGAAGATGCACAGTCTGACAGGTTTATAAACTGAACAGTATTGTTAGAACAGTTTGCTTCATAAGAAAAATCACAGCTAGTGTTTTTCTGTTGTAGCGGTATAGTGAAAGTCGAACTTGTAGAACATACCGGATTCTCAAAATTAATAACAACATCATAAGTTCCGGTTGATGCATAATTGTGGCAATAAGAGTAGGGCGAGAATGTTTGTCCATTTTGGTTTAGCGGGTCAATTTGTGTCCCATCTCCAAAGTCGATACTCATGAGTTCGATTGCTGTTAGTGGATAGTCCATCTCAATGCAGTATTCCTCACATGGGCATCCATTGCCCAATATGTTTAGAGGTGCGGGCAGAACGTTTTCAGGATGTACTCTTACTGGCATAGGACATATTTGGTAAAACGTTTCTACAGTGCTCAAATCTCCATTAGTATCAAACTCCGCAGTTGTTAAAACCTCCAAATCTCCATATCCATTAAATTATGTTGCAAATACTGTTTGATTTTAGCAGGAA
>CAYQRR010000153.1:3304-6272 GCA_964419635.1 uncultured Chitinophaga sp.
TAAATGAAAATTTAAATGGGTAAACGCTTGCGTCATGTGGGAAATATTCATTTTGAAAAATACCCCCACCTGCTTCTCGTATTTGGAAATGCCACCGAATGAGCGTAGCGTTGGTGTTATTAGTAGGGTTCCATACTGGAAAAGTGATTTCGGTTGCATTCCTCCTAATTGTGATGGCAGTTTGCTTGCATTGTTCAAAGGTTTCATATACCTGACTGTTAACACAATTCGGAAAATCATAACCTGACACAGAATACAAAGTAGAAGAAGTACCGTTGTTCGAATATTCATCCCATTCAAATAATCTAGTTCTATAATCATCAACTTGCGGTGCAGCTTGTGTAAACACCATTTTGTAAACAAGGCTTAAAAATAGTAGGAGTAAACTCTTTGTTATGGTTTGTTTAACTGTCATATTATTTGTTTTGAATAGTACGGAATCCCCCTCCTCTACTTTGGCAAGAGTCGCTTTGGGGTATGTTGGCTTGCCTCGTGGCAGCCTGGTTTAGCCTTTTTCGGTTTCGGCCTGGCAGAAACGGACAATAGATAATTAGTGTGTTTTTTAAGTGGGTGTGCGGGGTTGGGGATTTATAGGGTTTACCAAATGCACAAAGCCCGCATGGCACAGGGCCATACGGGCGTTTGACAAATTGTAATGGTTTGGGTTATGCTCTCTCTCTCTCACTCTCAGTAGATGCGCAGATTAATACGCGCGCGGATATTAAGGGTAGTGTGGTCATGTTTCCAAAAGAAACTTAAATTTTTTGAACGGGCAAGTTTTTAATTCACTTATCACAAGTTACGTAACCGGTAATCTATACGCCTTCGTCATTCGCAACAGGTATCTTTGATCAATAAAACATCAACTACCTCCTTGTACTTTTTCTACTTTCACTTTCTACTTGTAAACGACTGCCATGGCACACACCGCTAACCACACCGAAAAACTTTTTCTCGTAGATGCCTATGCGCTCATCTTCCGCGCCTATTTCGCCTTTGGGCGCAATCCGCTCTTAAATTCCAAAGGGCAAAACGTATCGGCCATCAATGGCTTCACCAATACATTATTTGAGCTGATACAAAAAGAAAAACCCACACACCTGGCTGTGGTGTTTGACCTGGGTGGCAGCACCGAGCGCGAAGAAGCCTTTGCCGACTACAAAGCCGGCCGGCAAGAGACCCCCGAAGACATCCTCTTTGCCGTGCCATACATTAAAGACATTATCCGCGCCTGGCACATCCCCATTCTGGAGCTCAGCGGCTACGAAGCCGATGACATTATAGGCACCATTGCCAAAAAGAAAGCCGCAGAGGGGCACATTGTATACATGGTCACCCCCGACAAAGATTACGCACAGCTGGTAGACCAAAACATATTTATCTATAAACCGGCCCGCAGCGGAGGCGTGGTAGAAATACTGGGAGTGGAAGAAATTAAACGCGACTGGGAGGTGCAAGACCCCAAGCAGGTAATCGATATCCTTGGCATGTGGGGCGATGCCGTGGATAACATACCGGGCATACCCGGAGTAGGTGAAAAAACCGCCAAAAAATTTATCAAAGAATACGGCAGCATGGAAAACACCATCGCTCATGCCGATAGCATAAAAGGCAAGGTGGGCGAAAACGTAAAAGCCTTTGCCGAACAGGGCTTGCTGAGCAAAAAACTGGCTACCATTAATCTGCAGGTGCCTATTGAGGTAAGCGATGATGATTTAAAAATGGATGCCCCCGACAAAGAAAAAATGGGAGCCATTTTTGCTGAACTCGAATTTCGTACGTTGGGCAAACGCATTCTGGGCAGCGACTATCAGGTCAATCAGGCCACCTCCTTAAATCCCTCCGAAGGAGGGACTTCAACCGGTGCCTCCGATGCCCACCATGCGGCAGCACCGCCAAATGCAAACCAAGAACAGGGCAACTTGTTTGGCGACACAGCATCTCTCCCTCCTTTAGGGGGGCAGGGGCTGGGTAAATCTATTCATAACACCACTCATCAATACACTATTGTTCAAACCGAATCGGAAATAAAGGATTTAGTAAATGTGCTTCACCAGGCCGATGAATTTTGTTTTGATACTGAAACCACCGGCCTCGACTATTTCGCGCTCGATATGGTGGGCATGAGCTTTTCGGTAAAAGAAGGCGAGGCCTATTATGTGCCTGTGCCGGCTTCCTACGAAGCGGCCTTGCCCTTGGTGCAGCACTTTAAACCCCTGCTGGAGCATCCCACCAAAGTGAAAATAGGGCAAAACATCAAGTTCGATTTGCAGGTGTTTCGCAAGTATGGCATTCAGGTATCGCTACCGCTTTATGATACTATGCTGGCGCACTATCTGGTGGAACCTGACCTGAAACACGGCATGGATTACCTGAGCGAAACGTACCTGGGTTACACCCCCGTATCCATTGAAACACTGATTGGCAAAAAAGGGAAAAGCCAGGGGAACATGCGCGATGTACCACTCGAAAAAATTGCCGAATACGCTGCCGAAGATGCCGACATTACCCTCCAGCTCAAACATACACTGGCTCCGCTGGTGCTCCGCCAGGAAGTAGACAAAGTGCTGAACGACATAGAGCACCCGCTCATAGAAGTGCTGGCTGCTATGGAATACGAAGGCGTAAAAATTGACGAGGCTTTTCTGCAAAATTATTCCAAAGAGCTGCAAGCCGACCTGCTGCAGGTGCGCGATGAGATTTATGCACTGGCCGGCCGCGAGTTTAATGTAGACTCGCCCAAGCAGCTCAGCGATGTGCTTTATGTGGAAATGAAAATTCCCTTTGAGGGCAAGAAGACCTCCACCGGGCAGTTATCTACCAACGAAGATGCGCTGCAGGGGCTGGTGAGTGTGCATCCCATTGCCGGCAAAATTTTGGATTACCGCGAACTGGCCAAGCTCAAATCGACTTATGTAGATGCGCTGCCACAGCTGATAAACCCGCTTACAGGTCGGGTGCATTCTAC
>CAYQRR010000154.1:0-6257 GCA_964419635.1 uncultured Chitinophaga sp.
AAGGATGAAACTCCACCTCACTGCTCTCTCCCTGAAAATATTTTTCGTTCGGATAGAGGCTCATGTTACCTACGCTTTGGGCCGGTTCGTTGTAAAAAGCGCCCAAAACTTTTGTACTAATATCACTGAAGTAGCAATGCTCACTTCCCGGATTTACATAACCGGTAGGTGCTTCGGCACCACCCAGCCGATGATACTGACCCGATGGGTAGGTTGATTTTCTACCGGTATTTCCATTATGGTATCGCCCTCCTACCAAAATATCTTCGTTCCATCCGGAACCAAACCCCCAAAAATCGGAGGCTGTGATACCATTTTTCCGCGATTCGATAGTGGCAAAATTATCGGTGCTGTAGGCAATGCCGCCATCGTTGGCAACCCATTGGTCCTGTCCACTTATTTTTATGTCCTGCTGGTCCGGATGCATCCAGTCTGTATTGCCGTGATAACCGCCAACGTAACTAAAGGTAGCCGCTCCATCGGTAGATTTTGACATGCTTAAACAACCAACAAATATGGTATTGGGGTCGGTATGCGATGCAGCAAGACTCAAATTGTAATACCCCTGTTCAAAGCCGGAGGTTTCGTCAATGGTAGCCAGATTATAGACCGAATTGGAATAAGGGCCTCCGTCCTGTCCGCGTGGATTTATCCAGTGGCTACCACCATCATCGCTGCGATATACACCGATATAATTCATGTCGCCTGCTTTTGAATTACCAAGGAGCACACAATAAATTTTACCTGTATCAGCAGGTGTAACAGTCATCCTGGCTCCGTCATCGGTACGAGCTGCATCCGTTGAATTATACCAGCCGGTGTCTTGAAGCGTAAAAGTGATACCGCGATCTTCAGACCTAAAGAACTCACATCTCTTAGCAACTGGGTTGCTCTTTAATAAATAAACGATGTTGGCATTAGCAGGACGCAACTCAATATCCCAACAGGCTTGCGAATATGCCTGGGTCCAGTTATTGCCACCGTCTATGCTTCTGAATAGTCCATAATCGCAGGCGGCCAGCACAATGTTGGGGTCCAGACTATTGATAGAAATATCATTCACTCCGAGTGAGCCCTGACTATAAACAGCCGTCCAACTCAATCCCCCATCCAGTGTTCGATAAATTTTCTGTCCATCCCCGGCAAATACAATATCCGCATTGGTGGGGTGAATCTTGATTGCATGAATGGTAGTGAAAGTTTGGTTCAGCGAAGCCCATGTCCAATGAATCCCTTTATCGGTAGTTTTAAATATACCACCACTCTCGGTGCCACAATAAAGAACACTGTTATTGCCCGAATAAATATCCATGCAATACACATTTCCTTGCCAACTAACAACCGGCTCTCCTGACCCCGTTGCTTTTGTTTCAAAAGGCCCGATGCAGGTCCATCCACTTCCTCTTTCTCCGTTTGCCATTGTGCGCAAACTCTCATACTCAGCCTCTTCGGCCAGTTGAGTTGCAAACGATGGGAACTCCACTCGACCATCTTCGTTCGTATAGGGTAACACATTACGCATCCATTGTTTATAGTTCTGCGTGTGTGTTGTTTTTACAAAAGTGTGTGTGCTGTAATATTCTTGATATGCATCCCGAACCTTCCACACATTCGGGCTATCGGCATACATCCATTGAACCCACTGCGGTGCATTCGGCTCTGCATGAGGGGCAGATTTAAAGAGTTTTCCCGGCTGAGAATACGACATGCATAGCCCCATGGTAAAAAAAGTGGCCAATAGATATCTCATCGTAAAATGTTTGAGGATTAAAAAATCAATGCCTTACTTCCTTGTCAAAAATTTTGCGGAGAGGCACGTTGGTAATTTTGGATTTGGCCCATAGCTCGAAGGAAAAGGCAATGTCAAGTGGCTTGGCTTGCTTTTTATATTCTACCATATCCTCATGAAACTTCGTCAGTATTTTCTTGCGTTTGAGTTCATCTTTGGTGGAGGATAATTTTATGAGCGTATTGAAAAGCTGCATCTCAAAGCCTTTGAGCGGGCGCAACTTTTTAATATATCGCTTAGTTGACAGCGCTGCATATTTGATTAATGGATACAGGCCCATTTCATATTTCAGGGTCAGTTGCAGTAACCTGGATGAAATGAGAATATCAGTATGCACTTTCTTATACACATTTTCGAGTACGCGGTTCAGCCACTTTTCACACTTCTGAAAATCACCTTCTACAAAGAAGAGAATGGCCAGATTATAATTAATAATCAGCATTCGTTGTGCGCCTAATGCATGCGAACTGGTAGCATAAAAACCTTCAATTTTCTTTTCGAGCTCATCGGCAGATGGCCCGTGGTTTTGATTCACCTTTGCCAGCAGTTCATAGTTTATAAACAGCTGAAACTTAATGAGCGCTATGCTGCTGCTGGCATCTTCCATTTTGCGAATTCTCTGCAAAATTTTATCCAGTTTTTTATGGTCGCGAAGCACGTAATAGTTCCAGGAAATGCGGTGCAGGGTAACCAGAATCTCTTCCGTTTTACCGGGATAATCATCCGGTTTACCCTCCAGGGTTTTCAGAATTTTAAGTTCATGCTCAGTAGAGTTTTTAAAATCCTGTTTACCACATGCAAGTAGCGAGCTCACTTTCCAGGCAAGCATTTTGGCGCGGTCAGAATGCAGGGATTTGTTTATTTTCTCAAACTCAGCCAATGCTTTTTGTGGCGAATGGCGATTTGATAATTCTTCATCTACCACGCCCCAGATTCTGGATTGATAATAAATCTCGTTGCTAATCTGCCGAAGCTGAAGATACTCTACCGTTTTCTCTGTCTGCTCGCGCTGTTCTTCTGCTGAATCCAAAATAGACTCTTTGAATTCCTGTAGATCAAACTGCCGCTCCTGGATTTGTGTTTCAGCTTCCCGCAAAAATGAGTAAAGCCCCAGCGATTCATTATCCAGTGCCAGTTTTCTGGCTTTTTTAATCAGCTTTTTAGCATCGTTATACAGACACTTGTTGTATAGTACCCGGCTCGATTTATAAAGATCTAATATTTCATCCTCAACATTCTTGCCGGTGTGATACGAATTGAGACAGCGCAACAGATTCTTATACAGGATGTGCTTATATAAACTAAGGTGCTTTACAATTTTGGAATCTCCGAGCGCATCTTTTAACGACTCATCGGTAGGGTCATTCAATTTGCTGATGGCATCAAACAGCTCCATATCGTTGCTGTTGCCCATGATAATGTGACGGGAACTATAAATCTTAATGTAGCGCTTTTCGCCCTTGTCTAAGGAAGCGATAAGCTGAAAAAGTGATTTCATACTCGGGGTGTGGGCAGCGAAGATTAGAAAATAAACCTCATACACAAACAAGCGGTATCCGTAGATAAAACGGGCCTACTCATACTCGCTGCCTTGCTCGCGCCATGCGCTTCCTTTATCGGCTTTCGAACAGTCCAGATCCACATTTAGTTTTTCGGCAGGTTCCGGAAAACGATGAATCGTAGTTACATCGTTTTTAAAGTTGGTACTGTCTGCATACACTTTCTGAAAGAAACGCGCCCAAATGGGAAGTGCAGTGCTAGCACCCTGTCCATATTGCATGCTATTGAACCGTATGTATCGGTCATCGCATCCCACCCAACTGCCAGCAATCAAATCAGGCGTGCAGCCTATAAACCACCCATCCGAATAGTTTTGTGTGGTGCCGGTTTTGCCCATTAAATCTCCGGTAAGTTTATAGCGGTAGCGCAACCGAACAGCAGTGCCATTCAGTGTTACGCCACGGAGCAGTTCCACCATCATAAAATTTGTCTGTTCATCGAGCACTTCATTTTTTTGCGCTACAAAATCTTGCAATACATTACCATTTTTATCTTCTATACGGGTAATAAACAATGGCTCGGTATGCACTCCATTATTAGCATAGGTTGAATAAGCCCCTACCATTTCAAAAAGTGAAATATCGGCAGAACCCAGGCAGATGGATGGCTGATTGGGAATTTCACTCTTCACACCCATGCCCTTCACCAGCTGCACCACAGCATCAGGAGTCATTTCGTGCATCAAGTAGGCTGAAACCGTATTGATAGAATTAGCTAAAGCTTGTTTTAAACTTAGCGTGCCGCCATATTTTCCATCGCTGTTATGCGGAGTCCAATCTTCCAACAAGCCGAAGCGAGGGTCGTCTTTTTCAAAAGTTACCAACTGGTTGGGTACTCTAAAGCATGGAGAGTACCCTTTGTCGCGAATGGCCACGGTGTAAACAAATGGTTTGAATGTGGATCCGATTTGACGCTTGGTGTTGATGTTTACGTGGTCGTATTGAAAATATTTATAGTTCACACCACCCACCCACGCCCGAACAAAACCGCTTTCGGGGTCCATCGCCATAAAGCCATTCTGCAAAATCATGCGATGATATCGTATGCTATCATAGGGAGACATTAAGGTATCTTTTTGGCCTCCGTCATAGCTGAATATCTTCATCTTCACGGGCGTTTTCATTACTCTATCAATCTCTTCTTCACTTTTGCCCTCCGCTTTCATTTCCTTATAGCGAGAACAACTGTGGTAGGTAGCGCGCCACTCGTTCGGAAAATCTTTCCACGGATCTTTTCCTTTCCAGTAATTGAAAAATGTAGTCTGAATTTCTTTCAATGTTTCGCGCTGTGCTTCCTCGGCATGCCGCTGCAATCGCGAGTCAATGGTGGTATAAATCTTCAACCCATCTTTGTAAATATTCCATTTACTACCATCCGGTTTTAGATTTTTGGCGCACCAATCTTTGAGCCACATCCGCAGATATTCCCGAAAATAAGGAGCCATTCCTTCGGTATGTGTATCGGGGTGAAAATCCAAGGTAAGCGGCAATTTAAAAAGAGAATCGCGCGTGTCGCGGCTTAAATAATCATACCGATACATTTGGTCCAGTACCACATTTCTACGCTGCTGCGAGGCTTTGGGATGAATTCGGGGATTAAACTGGTAGGGCGCTTTTAACATTCCCACTAATACAGCCGCTTCTTCCACACGCAGCGAGTCAACCGGTTTACCAAAGTATGTGTAGGCTGCCGATTTAATTCCAAACGCATTGTCGCTGAACTCCACCGTGTTGAGATACATTGCCATAATTTCCTCCTTGGTGTAGGATCGTTCCAAGCGCACAGCAATAATCCACTCTTTAAGTTTGCGAAACACCAACTGTAATTTGCTTTGATTTTTTTCGCGCGGAAATAGATTCTTGGCTAACTGTTGCGTAATAGTTGACCCTCCTCCCTGACTATCGCCTATCAAGGCTCCTTTAATTACCCGCAGCAAGGCCCGAAGATCTACCCCCGTATGGTCAAAAAAACGAATGTCTTCTGTGGCCTGAAGCGCATGCCGAACGTTGTCGTTTAGATTGTCAAATGCAATGTCACTTCTATTTTGTAAATAAAATTTACCTATCACTGCATTATCAGTGGAAATAATCTGAGTGCTGTGTGCAGTAGAAGGATTTTCCAATTGCTCAAAGCTGGGCATCTCGCCCAGCCAGCCGGAACCAATAAAAAAGAATAAGGCCACCACCAAGAGCAGGCCGGCAAGGAACAAACTCCAAAACCAAAATAAAACGCTTCTGTTCATTGAGGCGAATGTAGAAGAAGTGAGGAAGTAGAAAAAAGAAGCCTGAACCGAAGGGCTATTTATACACGCGCTGCATAAACTTAAGATAGGTAACAATATCTTTTTCGCCAAGTAAAGTCCCAAAATTCATCGTAGATATCACGGCTATGGTGTATTGCTCTTTTTTCAATTCATCGAATAGCTGCGCCTGCTTTACCAATACCTTATAATAAGCCATAGCATCGGCTCCGGTTTTAAATTGCTTAACGTTGAGCACTTTGTTTTTGCTATCGATAACCACTTGCTTGGTTTGCAGTTTACTGTTTTCGTATTGGGTGGAGTTAAAGGCTTGAACTTTGGCCAGCGTATTCACCATGATACCGGAGGTAACAGACGGATCGTTTACATAAATAATGCAATAATGTACTGCTGCATCCGACCGCACATAAACCGATGTAGTATCCTCCACTACTCCATTTTCGGGCTTTACATTCATCGGCACTTTGGAAGAGGAATCAATAGATACAGCAGGTGAGCTTTTATCTTCTTTTTGTTTTTCAATGATTGATTGCTTAGCCGAAGTGTCAATGGCTATCGCAGCCCCTTTCTCCTTTGCCTGTTGCTTCACTTCATTCAACTGTTGTATAACAGCAGCCGCACTCGAATCCGGCTTTGGATTAAATGCTG
>CAYQRR010000155.1:0-6208 GCA_964419635.1 uncultured Chitinophaga sp.
GCCCGTCATGTAATTTCTGAAAACATAAGAGTGAAAGAGGCTGCAAAATTTTTGCAGATGAATGATTTAAGCACTTTTGGCAGACTCATGAATGCCTCACATCATTCACTTCAAGTAGATTACGAAGTAAGCGGCTTAGAGTTAGATACTTTAGTATCGTCCGCACATCAGATAAAAAACTGTTTAGGTGCAAGAATGACAGGGGCCGGGTTTGGAGGTTGCGCTATTGCTATTGTACACCAAACTTCGGTATCGGAGTTTAAAGAAAAAGTAGCCGAAAATTACTTTCGTGTAACCGGCCTCTCATGCGAAATTTATGAATCAAAAACCAGGGATGGAGTACATGCTATCTACTAAGAATTATGCTAGGATTAAAATTGCCCACCGACCCGCGTTGGGTGCGAATTGCTGAAAAATCGATTGCAGAAATACTGACAGACCATGCCTACTGTGAGCAAAAGGCCACCTCTACTGCTATTTCGTTAATTCAAAACTATCCCGACTATCCAATGATTGTGGAACAATTATCGCCCATTGTAAAAGAAGAATGGGGACATTTTGAGCTGGTGGTTCAGCAATTAAAAAAGCGAGGTTTAAAGCTTGGCTTACAACGAAAAGATGCTTACGTAAATCAACTGAACAAATTCATACAGCATGGGGGTTCACGAACTTCCTCGCTTATTTAAAAATTGCTCTTCTCGGCACTGATTGAAGCCAGAAGTTGTGAAAGGTTCAAACTGCTTTCGCAAGAGATTAACGACCAGGAGTTAAAACAGTTTTACAAAAATTTAATGGTGAGCGAAGCCGGACACTACAAGTTATTTTTGGACATGGCCTGCAACCTGGGAGGAAAGGAAAAAGTATTGAGCCGGTGGGAAGAATGGTTAAAATTCGAAGCAGAAGTGATGCACAGTATGGAACTGCGAGGCGATAGAATTCACTAATGCCATAAATGGCCCAAAGTGATTGCGCATTTTCCCGCCAACGTGTATATAGCCTTTATCAGGCAACTTTAAGGCGAAGCTGATTCCCTCCTCTATCAGGACAGCATATCAACCTCCGGTAATTTCTTGGGCTTGGCTGCATAGGAGGAAACACATATACTTGAAGCAATAATGTTTGGGTGTAATTTAAATTCACTTAGGTTTGCCACCACAAAACGGTTGAACAAATGAATTTTCTTAGGGCGCAATGGTGGAAATGGTTAAGTGTGGCCATATTGTTTTATGCTCTTATTGGTAGTTTTTTTGTGCCTCTGGGGGCTGGTATTACCAAAATATCGCCTGCCACCTTCCAACCTGATTCCACTTTCACTTTTCAAATAAAAACGTACCATGCTCACCTGCAATCGGCAGATGGAGGAAAGGTTCAATTGTGGTTTAAGCATAAGAGCAATTATTACTGTCCGCAGGATTTTCAGGTGATAGATGATAATCTGTTGAAAGCTCAATTTACCATCCCCGTATCAATGCAGGACAGCCTCAAACCAGCAACTTTTGACATTGTAATCAATAATGATTTGGATGGAACTTTTGCACTGCGCGATGCTTTAACTTTACGTAAAATAGCCACGGCCGATACTACGCAAGCTGTAAAAACAGAGCTCTGTGAACCGGAAGTTAAACACAACAAGCACACTACATTCAGTTTCCCTTATCGCGAAATACTCTATGAAACTATTCGCAACACATTCTACCACGTTCCCATGTGGTTTGTAATGACCATGATGGTACTAGTTTGCTTTGTAGCCAGCCTTGTTTACCTGATAAACGGCAATAAGTATGCTGATATCATCGCGCATCAGGCAGCCGTAGTCACATTGCTTTTTGGTGCGTGCGGCTATTTTACAGGGCTTATCTGGAGCAAGTATACCTGGTATATAGGACTGGATTGGGGAACCGTAGTTTCCAAATTACTAATTGAAGACATTAAACTTGCAGGTGCCTTGGTGGCCGTATTAGTTTATATCGTTTACCTAATCATTCGCGAATCGATAGAAGACAAATCCAAATCATCAAAAGTGGCAGCTTACTACTCCATTTTCGGGATGATAGCCTTCATGTTTCTGGTGTTCGTAATCCCGCGGCTAACAGATTCTATGCACCCCGGTAACGGAGGTAACCCTGCATTCAGTAAATATGATTTAGATAGTTCACTGCGCATGTTTTTCTACCCTGCTGTTTTGGGGTGGATTTTATTAGGCTTTTGGATTCTCGCTATTCGGGTTCGCATTAAATTACTAGAAGAAAAATAATCTCACCAATGAAAAAAGTAAGCATCACCATCCTTTCTGTGTTTATCTCTTTGTTAACCTTTGCACAAGGAGAGGCGGACGTCAACAAAACTTTTATGAGCAGCAACCTTAAAATTAATGTTGTTATTGCGGTGCTGACTATCATTTTGGGATTGCTATTTCTATTTCTATTCTCGATGGAAAGAAGATTGAAACAACTGGAAAAGAAATAATCTAACCCCGGTTTCTATCTATTAAAATGCCTCTTCCGCGGAAGAGGCATTTTAATAGAGGGCTGTATCAGGTAAACGCTTTACATTCTAAATGCATAGAGGTAACTCATGGGTTTGTTGGGGTAAAGTCCTTCCACTAACACCTTACCGTTTTTCTGCTTCAACATGTTAGTAAAGTCATTCACATCCCTAACCGGCTCATCATCAATCTGAGTAATCACAAATCCCTTTCGTATGTCGGTAAACTCAGCCAGTTTGCCCGATTTCAAATCTGTGATTTTTACACCACCGCTCACTCCCAGATTTCTTTTTTCTGTATCTGTAAGATTTTCTACTGTAATGCCCAATTGATCAAGGACATCTTTGGAGTTATCTACAGTAGAAACGGTGTTGTATTTATTTTTCAGCGTGAGTGTAGAGGTGGCAGGTTTGCCATCGCGTATGTATTCCACCAGCAATTTGTCGCCAGGACGGTATTTAGCAATTTGCTCCTGTAGTTCCGGAGAAGTATTCACCGAGATACCATTAATCTTAGTAACAACATCTTTCTTCTTTAATCCTGCTTCCTCGGCAGCGGAGCCTGCGTTTACACCATCGAGATATACTCCCATGGGCTTATCAAAACCAAGTTCTTTAGCGGTTTGATCATCCATAGTTCTAATGCTCACCCCTAAAAATCCACGCTGTGTAACGCCAAATTTTTGCAAATCAAAAATTACCTTCTTTACAATATTGGAAGGAACTGCAAAGGAATATCCGGCATAAGAACCTGTAGGAGATGCAATGGCGGTATTAATTCCTACCAGTTCTCCACTTAGATTCACCAAAGCGCCACCGCTATTTCCGGGATTGACAGCAGCATCTGTTTGAATAAAGCTTTCAATAGCAGTGTTACTTTTTTGTCTTGCATCACCACCCAGAATATTAATGTTTCGTCCTTTGGCACTCACGATTCCGGCCGTCACTGTCGATTCCAGATTAAATGGATTACCCACCGCCATCACCCATTCGCCTACCAATACGGAGTCTGAGTTTGCAAAAGATACTGCCGGCATATTTTTCTCCTCCACTTTAAGAAGCGCAAGGTCGGTATCTGCATCTCTGCCAATCAGTTTTGCTTTGTAGGTCTTATTATTATTTAATGCCACTTCAATTTCGGAAGCATTTTCTACTACGTGATTATTTGTGACGATGTAACCATCTTCGGAAACAATTACACCGGAACCCGTACCCACTTGTGGTGTGCTGCGATAAGGATTTGGACCTTGAAAATACTTAAGAATGTCATCTCCAAAAAAATCGCGAAATGGGTCATTCATACCGTATGAAGCCTTTTCCACTTTAAAAGTGCTTTTAATATGCACCACGCTGGGCGTGGACGAAGCCGCTGCATACCTGAAATCGACCGGCTGCATCTGATTACTCCATGTGAGGGCTGCCAAGGAAGTGGGTGTTTTATTTTCTATAACCGCTACTTCCTGCTTCAAAAATCCGAAGTGGTTAAACACTGCAATTGCTGCAAAAGCGCTTGCAAATGAGATAAGCGCTGTGGGAAGAATTTTTCTGATACTCATAACTTAAATGTTTTGTTTATCTGTGAACGATTATTGTTCAAATGTATTTTATCATTAGTAGATTCGCCAAAGTATTGCCACCAGGCTTAACCTCCTTTAACACAAATAATCAATGACTGTTAAGTTCGATAAATACCAAGGAACAGGAAACGATTTTGTCATGATTGACAATCGCGAGACTAGGTTTAAACGCGATATGAAAAATGAAATTGCCTTTTTGTGTGATAGAAAATTTGGCATTGGTGCCGATGGCTTAATTCTGCTCCAGGAAATGGATGGATACAACTTTGAAATGGTGTATTTCAACAGCGATGGTAGCGAAAGCACTATGTGCGGAAATGGAGGTCGTTGCTTAATTCAGTTTGCACATGACATAGAACTAATTGGCAACCACTGCACTTTTTGGGCCATCGATGGGCCGCATGAAGGGGAGATACTAAACAATGGGATGGTATCGCTTAAGATGAAAGATGTAACGCATATCGAGAATTCTGAAAACGCATTTGTATTAAATACCGGCTCGCCACATTTTGTCTGTTTCATGAATGAGGTAAGCAAAATGAATGTAGTGCAGGAGGCCCAAAAAGTTAGATATAGTGACCGTTTTACCAAAGAAGGCATCAACGTCAACTTTGTAGAAAAGAAAAGCCATCAGGAAATTTTCGTAAGAACATACGAGCGGGGTGTAGAGGACGAAACGCTATCGTGCGGTACCGGTGTAGTAGCCAGCAGCCTTGCACTGGCACATAAAAGCGGCATGGCAATCAACTCTGTATTGGTAGACACTCTGGGAGGAAAACTTCAGGTTCGTTTTCAGCAAGCCGGTAATGGATACCATTCTATCTATTTGGAAGGACCGGCACAAAGAGTTTTTAGCGGAGAAATTCAAATTAACATTTGAAAACAGCTGACCAAAAAAGTCAAGCAGCCCGTTTCTAAACCTGCTTATCATTCTTATCTTCGGCACTCATTAAAAAATAATAATTACTCACATGAAAAAAGTATTACTCTCCCTTGCGATATTTGCTGCGGCATCCACGCAAGCACAAATCGTCAACAACGACTTTGAGAACTGGGCTATTGACACCATTTTCTCACCCCCTATTTCAACCATTCCGGCAGATACATTTACGGCTAACAACCCCGTGGATTGGACTTCCTCGAATTCCTTAACCGGGGCAGATTCACTAGGTGGTGTGTTTTTTGTAACACAAAGCAGTGACGCTTATTCAGGAAGCAGCGCGCTTAAAATGGTAACCGATACACTTCGTATTCCTTTGATACCCGGGGCTCCTTCTTCAAAGTTGACCATACCCGGGTTTGCCGTGAATGGAAAAGTGCCTATTACTGCTAACACTTTGCTTACCAGCGGAAGCACCATATCACCAATGTCTATTTTAGGTGCTGGGCAACCATTTAGCCAGAGATTGGGGAGCATGAATGGTTTCTACAAATATGCTCCGCAGTTGAATGGTGGAGGAACGATTGCTGATACCTGTTTGGTATGGGCAGCGCTTCGCAAAGGCACTACCCTTGTAGGTCAGGCTGTATTCAAAAGCACTGGCAACACAAATGGAAACTACGTATCATTCAGCCAGCCATTTGAATATTTCACTTGCGACTTGCCTGATACTTTAGTTATTTTGGTGGCATCCAGCGTGCCAAATATTGCAGCTATTTTGAGCGGAAACTCTGGATTGGTAGCCGGTAGTGAATTCATACTTGACAGTTTAAGCTATACTACTTTGCCTGGTAACTATAACTTCCCTCCCATCACTGTAGCTGATCAAGATACTACTTTCAAGAATGTGGCAAAAACAGTACTTGTAAAGTTAAACGATGATGATTGCAATGACCCTATTGCTAATGTTACGATTGAATTACAACAGCCTCCATTTCATGGTATTGCATCTGTTGTTGGCACTACCGGAATCCTATACACCCCGTTCAATAACTATGTAGGACTAGATACTTTCTATTATACTTTGAACGATGGATTTAATGTAACGCTTGCTACTCGGGTTCGCATGCTGGTATTAGATAACACAGGCGTAGAAGAAAATGGACAAGTAGCCGTTGCCCTCTATCCGCAACCAACAGGAGATGTGCTTTACATACAATTCGAAAATACAGGTAATTCAAGCATTCGCGTTTTCGATATGATTGGC
>CAYQRR010000156.1:0-6160 GCA_964419635.1 uncultured Chitinophaga sp.
CTCTACGAGCGGGCCGGAACGGATACCGCTTTAATGCCGCAATACTTGTTACTGATGGGGGATGGCAGCTACGATCCCAAAGACCGTGAGCCGAACAAAACCAATTTTATTTCTACCTACCAGAGCAACGAGAGTTACTCTCAAACATCTACTTATACCAGCGATGATTTTTATGGTTTGCTGGATGAGAACGAAGGGGGAAATATTACTAACTCAGCCGAGGATTTGGATATTTCTATCGGTCGCCTGCCTGTGGAAACCGCCCAGGAGGCTTGGGATGTAGTCAACAAGATAAAGAACTACAAGCGTCCACAGAAAGACGCTTCGTGTGTCGAGATTACATCCAACAATAGCTGGCGAAACACGGTCACCTTTATTGCCGATGATGAAGATGGAGGGGTGCATTTATACGATAGTGAAGCGATATGCGAAGATGCCCGCACCAACCATCCGGAGTATAATTTTGACAAAATATACCTGGATGCTTACAAACAATTGCCCACTCCGGCCGGTGACCGCTATCCGGATGTAAACACAGCTATTCTTAATAAGATCAATAGCGGCACTTTAGTGCTCAACTGGGTGGGGCATGGAGGCGAAACCAACTGGGCACACGAACGCATTTTTAATCAAAGCGAAATTGTGGTGCTCAACAACAAAGAGAAACTCCCTCTCTTTATCACTGCTACTTGTGAGTTCAGCCGCTTTGATGCGCCTGAGCGCACAGCCGGAGAATGGCTGATAGTCAACGGCAAGGGCGGTGCCATTGGTTCGCTCACCACGGTGCGTCTGGTTTATTCCAATGCCAACAAAGCCCTTAACACCAAGGCCTTTGAATTTTTACTGGAACCATACAACGGCAAATCGCACCCCACTCTGGGCGAAATGAATATGCTCACTAAAAACAATGTGGTGACCGACATTACGAATACCCGAAAATTCACGCTACTCGGTGACCCGGCTATTACCTTGAACTATCCGCAGATGAATGTGACCACTACGGCTGTCAATAATGTACCCGTATCATCGCAGGCCGATACGCTGAAAGCACTGGAAGAAGTAAC
Organism: uncultured Chitinophaga sp.; assembly: GCA_964419635.1. Classification (GTDB taxonomy): domain Bacteria; phylum Bacteroidota; class Bacteroidia; order Chitinophagales; family LD1; genus Bog-950. Next base: position 1,065 of record CAYQRR010000156.1, read on the forward strand.
TATCCGTGGCGAAGTGCGCGATGGCAACAACAACAAGATGACCTCCTTTCAAGGAGTGGTGTATCCGCTGGTGTTCGATAAAATCACTACCCAAAAAACTTTGCAGAATGATGGAAGCAGCCCCTTGGTTAACTTTCCTTTGTTCAAAAACATACTCTTTAAGGGCAAGGCCAGCGTTACCAACGGAGAGTTCAGCTTTTCGTTCATCGTGCCCAAGGATATCGATTATCAGTTTGGCAACGGGCGCATTAGTTACTATGCCGACAATGGCAATTTTGTGGACGGGCACGGCTACACCTCCAATGTGATTATTGGCGGCTCGGCCGATTCGTTTACTGCCGATTATGGCGGGCCACAGGTCGATTTATTTATGAATGATGAGAAGTTTGTCTTTGGCGGCACCACCAATCAGTCGCCCATTCTGCTCGCCAAGCTTACAGACGAAACAGGCATCAACACCGTGGGCAATGGCATTGGCCACGACCTCACCGCCATACTGGACGACAATACACAAAACAAAATTGTGCTCAACGACTTTTATGAAAGCGAACTCGACAATTTCAGAAAAGGAGCGGTAAAGTATCCTTTTGCCAAGCTGGCCGATGGCCGGCACACACTCAAAGTAAAAGCTTGGGACATTCACAACAATTCATCGGAAGAATACACCGAATTTATAGTGGCCTCCGATGCCAAGCTGGCCTTGAGCCATGTATACAATTATCCCAATCCGTTTACTACCCGCACTCAGTTTATGTTTGAACACAACCGTGCCTGCGATGATTTAAAAGTGAGTATTCAGATTTATACTGTGAGCGGTAAAGTGGTGAAGAGCATTCAAAGAGATTTATCGTGTGATGGCTACCGCGTCAACGACATTGAGTGGGATGGCAAAGATGATTATGGCGATCCGATTGGCAAGGGAGTATATGTTTACAAATTGCATGTGCGCGATTCGCAGGGCAACACCGCTAATAAGTATGAGAAACTGGTGGTGCTCCGCTAAACCTAAGGATGATTTACTTTTTCCAGCTGAGTGATGCTGCGAACAGGTAAGTAATACTTTTTGCCACCACACACATAGCTGATAATCGCCACGGCCTTTTTTACTTTAAATGGATTGGCATCCGGTTTTCTTTGTAATACCGCCAGCTCTTCGGGTGTGGGATACAGACTTTGTATGCGCAACCGCTTGGCGGTAATGGTGTGAGCTGCCTTTGTGCTGTCGTATCGCGAAAGTATGTTTAGCTCTAATCCTTCGTAGGTGTTTTCCGGTTTAAGCGAAAAGGCACCTTCGTTCATTATCCAGATACTATCGAACGAAATTTTGTATTTGGACAAACCCTGCAATTGAAAAGTATAATTCACTCCACTTCGTCCGGCAATACCGCCAGCCCATTTTTTGGCGGTGGCCGATTGCACTTTTAGATGGCGTGTGCTGCCTTGCGCCAGTCCGGCCAGCGTATAAAACAGCGTAAACAGCAATAAATAGTTTTTCAAGCGAAATCGTTTTTTTATTCGCCCTTAACGGCTGTTTTTTGATGTGCGTTGAGCCCGCATTGCAGCCATTCGGCATAGGTTTGTATATCGGGGGTGTATGGACGAGGCTTGTTCAGCAGTTTTTCATCAGGACTCAGCAGCACATAGAGCGGCTGGGTATTTTCATTAAAGTATTTGGCCTCAAACTCACTGAAACGGTTGCCCACTGTGCGCACCTTTTTACCGGTAAAATCGGATACATATTGTGCCGAGTCGGGGAGCATCTCTTTGTCGTCTACATATAAGGAAATGAGTACAAAATCATCGTTGAGAAGTTTGTAAATGGAGGGGTCGGTCCACACATTCTCTTCCATTTTTCGGCAGTTGACGCAGGCCCAACCGGTAAAGTCTACTATCACCGGTTTATTGTTTTTGCGGGCATAGGCCATGCCGCCTTCATAGTCGTTGTGAAAGCAGTTGAGGTTATTGGGGCATTCGCTTTTTTGTTCCATCAGCGAATAGAACTTTGGTGGAGGAAACCCGCTGAACAGTTTTAAATCATTTCCCGGAATGCCGTAGGCAGTATAAACTGTAAACAATAAGGCCAGACCGGCAAACCCAATACGCAGGGGTGATAGTTTTTGAATTGGAGAATCGTGCGGAAACTTCAGCGTGCCAATGAGATAAAAAAACATTCCCGCACCCAAGGCTACCCACAGTCCCAAAAAAATTTCGCGCTTCAGGATTCCCCAGTGCGATACCAAATCGGCATTGGATAAAAACTTGACGGCAAAAATCAGTTCCACAAAACCTAATACGACCTTCACTGAATTTAGCCAGCCGCCCGATTTGGGCAACGATTTCATCAAGTTGGGAAACAAGGCGAATACACCAAAAGGAAGTGCCAGCGCAAAACCGAAAGAGGTCATGCCGGCTACCAGATTCAGCTTGCCACCCGAGGAAGTAAGTGCGCCAACCAAGAGTGAACCGATAATTGGCCCGGTGCACGAAAAGGAAACAATTGCCAGAGTAAGCGCCATAAAAAAGATGCCGACCAGTCCGCCCACATTCGATGCCGAATCGGCTCGATTAGCGATAAAGTTGGGGAGTTGTATTTCATAAAAACCAAAGAAGGAAAAGGCAAACACCACAAAGATGAGGAAGAAGAATACATTGAGTGGGGCACCGGTAGATATTTCGTTGAGCGTATCGGGCGAAATATCGAAAAGGAGAAACGGCACTGCCAGCAGAAAGTAGATAAACACAATACTGAAACCATAAAATATGGCTTCAAACTTTCCTTTGGTTTTGCTCTCGCTGCGCTTGGTGAAAAAAGAAACCGTTAGGGGTATCATGGGAAACACACAAGGAGTCACCAAAGCGGCCAACCCACCCAAAAATCCCAGCAGAATGATAGACCAGAGGCTTTTATTTTCTTCTTGCACATCGCCACAGTCAGATAGCGGAGTGCCAAATCGGGTGGCTACACCCGCAGCTTGCGCCATCGAGTCTTGAGTGAGTGAAGAGTCTATGGCCGCCTGTACCAGGTCGTCAAAGTTTTTTTTTTCGGGGTCGAGGAGGGTACCGTGATTTTTTCCGGTGTCTGGGAGGGCGTTTCCACCGCTTGCTTTCAGGTCAAATTCAAATTCTATAAAATCCGGAGGCAGGCAGCGGGCATCGTCACAAACCATAAACTCAAAATTGCCTTTCAGTTTGGTATCGCGAAGCACTTTTACTTTTTGCTCGCACACCATCGCCTCTTCAAAATACTTTAGCTGCATATCGAACACCGGATCGTGCTCATCGTGTACTTTGCCACCGGCCTCGCTGGTTTTACCCACAAGTTGAACGTCTTTATTCTTTTCGTCAAAGGTAAACTTGGTGGGCACCGGACCTCCTTCGCCAATGAATTGCGAATAGGTGTGCCATTTGGGGTCAATCTTGGCGGTGAATATCAGTTTATATTCTCCTTTGGCCGTTTCCTGCGCTTTCCAGGTCCACTTTACGGGGTTTAATATTTGCGCATGAGTTGTAAATAGGATTCCGAGGAGTAAACTGAGAAGGGTAATTCGTTTCATGAAAGTATATTTCAGGGTTCGAAAATAGGAGAATATCTATTCCTCCTCGTTAAGGGATGTGAAGTTTCTTTTTCCAAACCCCGGTAAAGTAAATGATGAAAGGAACACCAATCATAGTTGGTATCAACCAGACGAGCCAAACCGGTTTAACAAAGTTAACGTTCACCACCACAAAGGCCGTGGCAGCCGATAGATACGTGCCGCTCATATTGCCCAGGTGAGCCAGATAGCGCCAAGGTCGTTTGGCTTTGCGCTCTTCATCGCTCGCCCACTGCAATTTGGTGTTTCGGTAGTTTAGAAATAAAAGTATGGCACCGAATACAAGCAGTATCTTATTGCCCGTGCTAAGCATAAAAACAGCAGTGCCGAAAGCCAGTATGGTCACCAGCCAGTCTATCCGGGTATATTTCATGGATTTGTTTTTGATAGCCCGGTAGCCGGTAAAATTCATGTAAAAACTGAATGCACCTATGGCCAGCAAAAATAAATTGCTTTTGGCAATGGCAAGCGCAACAGCCGATGCGGCCACCATATTCATAGCCCAAAAGAAAACCAAACCCACCTGCCGATGTTTCTTTTTGTTTTTATCCAGCAGCATGGCCAACAGACCCGATAGAAGGGCCACTGTGCCTCCGGCAATGTGCAAAGCCAGCAGGGCCGTGGCTAAAATCGGGGGCAGTTGTGTAGAGTTGGTCATTTATGAGCAGTGGAAGTAATTTGCAGCCGGTGGGCAGGTGTTGTAAAATAGGTTGGTTGGTTATTGCATAAAAATAGATTTTACAGAGTTTTTCTGGCATAAAAATGGGCTTTTGGAGGCCCTCGCTGCTGGTCTAAATAATTTTTGGTGGTTGGTGGGGTATTTATACTTTCGCCCCCACATTAAAAAACAAAACTCATGTCAAACATCGCAGAGAGAGTAAAAAAAATTATCGTTGACAAGTTGGGCGTAGAAGAAAGCCAGGTAACCCCGGAGGCTAGCTTTACAAACGACCTTGGAGCCGACTCTTTAGACACCGTGGAGTTGATTATGGAATTCGAAAAGGAATTCAACATCTCCATTCCTGACGAGCAGGCCGAAACTATAGGCACTGTGGGACAGGCTATGGAGTATCTCGAAAAAACGGTAGGCAAATAATAAGTGCTTAAAAACTAAAGTAACGGCAGGCTTAAAAAACCTGCCGTTTTTTTTTGCCAAATCCTATTTTCACCGCATGAACTTAAAACGGGTTGTGGTTACTGGCTTGGGTGCTTTAACGCCAATTGGCAACAATGTGCAAGATTACTGGACCCATTTGCTGCAAGGGGTCAGTGGGGCGGGCCCCATCACCCGTTTTGATGCCACTAAATTCAGAACCCGATTCGCCTGCGAACTCAAAAACTTTGATCCTACCCAGTTTATAGACCGAAAAGAGGTAAAGCGTATGGACCGCTTTACACAATATGCCATGGTGAGTGCCGAAGAGGCCGTAAAGGATGCCCACCTGCAAGATGAAAAAATGGATAAAGACCGCGTAGGTGTTATCTGGGGTTCGGGGGTAGGTG
>CAYQRR010000157.1:0-6134 GCA_964419635.1 uncultured Chitinophaga sp.
TTGGCTTTCCAATATTTGGCAAAAGAAATTTCGGTGGTGTCTTTTATTTGCTCTGCCAGCTCCAGCGACTGCAAAATGAATAAGCTTGATTTTTCGTAGTCGTCTATTTTATAAGCGGCCACACCCATCAATGTAATAGCACGTGCCTCGCCCTTTTTATACGCTGCTTTCACGGCCTCATCGCGGGCCTGTGTGGCCAGGTTCATTGCCTCAATGGGTTGTTGATTTAATTTCGATTCTGCTTGTGCGTTTAGTGCGTTGATGGCTTCATTGGACCAAAGATCCATACTCAAAAGGGAGAACAAAAGGAAAATTGCAGCAGCATGCAAATGCTTCATCACAAGTAAATTTTTATTCAATATAGGAGTAAATAGATAAAACGCAAGTTTTACGGCACTCTTTCGAACTCAAAATTGATTCGCTTGGTCTTTTGCAGGTTTTCGATATAGGCCAGCAAGGAGCCGTTTTTTTGGAGTTTATAAACGATACGTTGCGGAAAATCGTGGGTCGGGTTTTCGGCCACTAAAGAGCCGGAGGAGGAGGATACAATCTTAAATTCCACCGGCAGCTCTGCATTTTGTTTCTTTACTATTGTGACATAATAAAAAAGTCCGTTGCGATATCTGATTTGAATAATTTCATCGGGCACTGCTTCACCATCATCGCTCAAAATATAGGCCATGCCATTGGCCAGCGAATCGCTGGCAATATTCCATTCTTCATATCGGTCTGTGTTGGGTTGCTTCCACTTACCTTGCAGCCACTGAAATTGACGAACCGATTGTTTATCGGTAAGCGATGGGAACAATACAAGAAAGAGAACAGCGATGGGAAGTGTTTTCAGCATGATGCGTTAATCTATAGCATCAAATGAAATCAAAAAAATAAATCAAACCGGCTTAAACTGTTCAAAGCCTTGCTGACAAGTAAAACAAAACCGAATGGCACGGCATAGTGTGGAGCCAAACGCAGAGCGAAGGGTGGTGTCGGTGCTGTGACAATAGGGGCAACGCACGTTATTGAGCTGTTCTTCGGTAAGATCTTCGTCCCGGGTGAGGGGCGGTGGCGCGAGTCCAAATTTTTCCAGCTTGTCTTTTGCCTCTGCCGTCATGCGATCGCTGGTCCATTTTGTTTCAAAATCTAGCTTTACTTCGGCTTGAACACCCACCGAAGCCAGTGTTTCCACGATATTTTTTTTCATGAGGTCAATAGCCGGACATCCTACAAAAGTGGGCGTCATGGTAACGAGTACCAAAGAAGATTCCGGTTGAATTTCAACAGCAGTTATAATTCCCATATCTACTACCGACAGCACGGGAATTTCCGGGTCTTTAACCTGTTGCAGCCAAGTATAAATCTGTTGCTGTTCGGGATTTAAAACCTCCGGCATGGCTTTACCATTCGGCATTTACATCTAAACGAACCACCTCGGTCATTTCATCGAGCAGCGGTTTCAGGAATTCGGAATGATATCCACGTCTGCCACCAAAATCAATTTTGCTTTCGGTAGTTTCCGGAATCTGCAATCCGGCCGCTTCCACCACGGTCGTTACTTTAGCCAGCCACCTTTTCTTCAACTCGTCCTCTCCGGCAAATACCCCTTGCGCTATCAACTCATCTTCAAATTCGCTTTTTTCGAAAATGCCCAAGGCCTGGTGCCAGGCCGCGCGAAGTGCCGATTGCATGCGGGCTTTACTTACTTCGGTGCCCTGTGCCAATTGCTTAAAAAAAGTATCCCCGTGCAATACGTGGTATTTTATTTCCCCTTTTACTTTTTTGGCGAGTAGTGCCAATGGCTTACAGGTACTTTGTGCAAGCAGATCGTAACGAATATACTCTGCATGATCAAACAAAAACTGCCGCACGATGCTGAAATCATATTCACCAATGGGCTGCTCCACAAAGCGACAACATCTGAAAGCCGCCTCGCTGCGCAAAAAGCCGAGTTGGTCCGGGGATGGTTCACCAAAGGATTCATGCAGGATGGTATATAAAGCCTGTGCATGTCCTATTTTGTCTTGTGCCATGCTGGAGAAAGCCAAATCTTCCTCCAACATAGGGCCAATGCCGGTCCATTCTGAATTTCGGTGACCGATAATAAGTGCATCATCGGCCATTTTAAACAGTAAGTCTTTAATTGCGTTGCTCATACGTTGAGTTTATTCTGTTGCTGATACTTCTCAATTCGGTCTCTCACTTTATAAAAACCCGGATCGCGAAATGTTTTTTCGGGTGTGGTTTCAAAAATATCTTCGTCTTCACTGTTAAATGTAAATACGTCAGTTGTTTTTGCCACCCACAGGTTGGTGGTTTTGCCTCTGCGGGCGTATTGCTCTTTAGCCAGTATTAGTGCCATTTCGGGTGTATTGGCATGCACAATGCCGCAATGCACTACTTGTTTTCCGCGCTTATCCTGATGAAATACTTCCCATGTAATAAGATGTGAGTTAGTCAATAACTCTCCCTCTATTGTTTTGGAAACATCCAGTCGGTTTACTCTAGGGTCTAAGGAATTCATACTTCAATTTTCTTAAGCTAATGGAACTTGATATTTGTCTTTGGGATTCATCAGGGCCTGGCGCACCCAGCGGCCTGCTTCTTCAGCATATCTGCGTACAGCCAAGCGCTCTTTGTTGCAGGGACCATCGCCATTTATTACGCGTTTAAATTCATCCCAGTCCGGGTCGCTGAACTCCCAAATACCATCCGTGTTTTTGCGTAGGTTGGGGTCCGGAAAGGTGAGGCCCAATTCCAGAATTTTAGGCACATACATATCCAGGAATTGATTGCGCATTTCGTCATTGCTGGCCAACTTCACTTTCCATTTCATTAATTTTTCGCTGTGTGCACTCATCTTGTCGGGTGGTCCGAAAAAATGCAGCAAGGGGCGATACCAACGATTAATGGCTGCCTGCAACATATCGCGCTGAATCTTGGAGCCGGTAGCCAGATATACCACATTATCGTGCCCTTGTTTTAAGTGGAAACTCTCTTCATAGCAAATACGCTCTAAAGCGCGACAATATGGACCGTAGCTTCCTTTCGAGTTGATGGTTTGATTTACGATTGCGGCACCGTCTACCAAAAAACCAATCACCGCAATATCGGCCCAGGTGACTGCAGGGTAATTGAAAATATTGGAGTATTTACTTTTGCCGCTCATGAGGTCGTTCAGCATCTGCTCCCGTGTTTTACCCAAAGTTTCTGCGGCTGAATAAAGCAACTGACCGTGTCCCACTTCATCCTGCACTTTAGCAATGAGTGCCAGTTTTCGCCTAAAGTTGGGTGCGCGGGTAATCCAAGTGCCCTCCGGCAGAGCGCCTACAATTTCGGAATGCGCGTGTTGCTCTATCATTCGTATCAATTGTTTGCGATACTCGGCAGGCATCCAGTCTTGTGGTTCAATTTTTTCGCCACGGGCAATTCGTGCCTCAAACGCCTCCAGCTTTTCCGGATCTTCCTGTGTGGTGCTCATCCGCTTGGCTTCTTCTTCGGTCAGGTTTGTGCTTCCGTACATAGTATTATGCTTTTAATCCTTTTAATAATAAATCGGCAATATCTTCTGCCATTTGCTCCTGTGTATATTTTTCGCTGCTCCGCAGGAACTCGTAAGTTGCATTCAGAGCCGAGAAGATGGTGAAAGCCGTAAGCTTGGAGTTCATTTTTTTAAAATCTCCGCGCTTGGTCCCCTTGTCAATTATATCTCTGAATTTCATTTCGTACTCAAACCGAAGTTTCTTGAACTTGGCAAGGTTGGGTTGCTCCAAAAAAATCCACTCATGAAAAAACACCTCCGCGGAGTCAATGTTTCCGGCTATCACAGAAATGTGTGCCTTAATAACAGCTCTCAACTTTTTGACTGATTTCTCCTCCGTGCCCGCAGCTTCGTCAAAAGCCTTGAAAAACTGAGCCGCTAAATCAAAACAAATTTCACGGAGGATATCGTCTTTGCTTTTGTAATGGTTGTATAAACTGGGGGCACGTATCCCAACTGCTTCCGCCAGTTCGCGCATGCCTACGGCAGCGTAGCCTCGTTCGCGAAACAATCGCTGGGCAGTTAGTTTTACTTTTTCCCGGGTAGTTACCTTAGCAGCTATAGCCATGAGCTAACATTTGTTAGCGAAGGAAAACAAAACAAATGAAACAAACAAGTGTTAGGGATTATGATTTTACACCGCGGCAATTACCTTCAACTCAATAGCAATGGAAGAGGGGAGAGCATTCACTTCCACTGTAGTGCGGCATGGTTGATTTTCTTTAAAGTACTCCGCGTAAACGCGGTTGTAAGTTTGGAAGTCGCGTTTCATATTAACGAGGAATACCGTTACATCTACTATTTTATTCCAGCTGCTGCCGGCTTCTTCCAGTGCCGTTTTTACATTGTTAAAAACAGAATGCACCTGAGCTTCAAAATCAAATTCCAGATAGTTGCCGTGCTTGTCCAGCTTCAAACCGGGAATATTGTCGGTGCCGGCTTCGCGCGGGCCCATGCCTGAAACAAAAAGAAGATTGCCCACTTTGCGGGTCATGGGGTATAGCCCCATTGGTTTTGGAAGATTGCTTGACATAGTTATCGGTTAATCAGGAAATTAGTTAATCGGTTTTACGTGGATTTAATTTTTGTTTTTGTAGCCAATCTATATATCCATTCAACAGTTTAATACACACTATTTGCAACCCAAACAACTCATCTAACTTTTCTTGTGTGATGTATCCTTCATCAAAGGTTGTGTAGAGGTGGTCTTTTACTTCTTCTAAAGAACCTCTTGCCTAACGACAAAATTGAATATTCTCTTGATAATGATAGCGCCCGTATCCTTCAGAGATATTGGCAGTTACTGAACGCGCTGCTCTCTTTAGTTGGCTTACTAAATCAAATTGCTCAGACTTAGGAAAAGCTTTAGTTAAATCTGAAATGGCTTGCCTAAACTTCCGGCATTCCTGCCAAACCTTTAATTCTTCAAAAACCGGCATGGTATATGTTTTTGGCAATCTTGGAATCAGTTAATCCGTAAAAGGAAACATATTTTGAAACAGATTTCCTGTTTGTCTGATTTACTGATTAACTTTTTATGAATACATTTTTGGGTTCCGTAAAAAACCGCATCGCCTCCCAGCCGCCTTCGCGCCCAACACCACTGGCTTTTACTCCGCCAAATGGTGTGCGCAAATCGCGCACGAGCCAACTGTTTATCCAAACAATTCCGGCTTCCACCTTTTCAGCTACGCGGTGCGCGCGTTTTAAATCGCTTGTCCAGATACTTGACGACAAACCATACTTTACACTATTCGCCATCACCAACACATCTTCTTCGGTATCGAAAGGAATTAGCGTAGTCACAGGCCCGAAAATTTCTTCCTGGTTGGTGCGGCACGCGTAACTCAGATTGTCTATCACGGTAGGTTCTACGAAATATCCATTCGCGCATCTTCCGTCCAATTTCAATTCTTTTCCTCCGCAAAGAATTTTGCCACCTTCTTCCTGCGCCAACTTGATGTAAGAAAGAACCTTCTCTTTGTGTTGTAGAGAAACCACAGCACCCATCACAGACGATTCTTCGTTGGGGTCTCCAACTTTTAATGTTTTTACACGCGCCACAAAAGCTTCTTTGAATTTATCGTAGATGGATTTTTCCACAAAAATGCGCGAGCCGCAAAGGCAAATTTCTCCCTGGTTGCTGAACGAAGCCGTTACCACCTGCTTCACCGTTTCTTCAAAATCGCAATCGGCAAAAATGATAGTCGGGTTTTTTCCGCCTAACTCAAGAGATAATTTCTTGAACATCGGAGCCGCTGTGGCTGCAATTCGTTTCCCGGTTTCTGTTCCGCCTGTAAATGAAATTGCTTTTATGCCTTCGTGCTCCACAATGGCCTGTCCTACTTTACTACCCAAACCATGAACAATATTCAAAACTCCTTTAGGCAAACCGGCTTCTATACAAACCTGTGAAAGCAGATAAGCCGTATAAGGGGTAATCTCACTCGGCTTTGCTACCACACAATTTCCGGCGGCAAGTGCCGGTGCAATCTTCCAACTGAAAAGATAAATAGGTAGGTTCCAAGGCGAAATACAACCCACCACACCAATCGGTTGGCGAAGTGTATAGTTGACACCAAGCCCCGGCATGTGATGA
>CAYQRR010000158.1:0-6133 GCA_964419635.1 uncultured Chitinophaga sp.
TGCAGGGCGAGCGCCTGCCGCGCAACGAAATTACGGTGCAGCAGGTGAAAAACATCTGTGCGCTGGAAGTGGGCAACGATGCCTGGCGCATATCCGTAAAGCCCGCTTCTTTTCAAGTGGTGGTAAGTGGCAAAGGCAGTATTATAAAGATGCAATGCACTTCGGGTGTGGGTGATGCTGCAATTGCCAGCGCATTAGAAAAAATAAAAGCCGGAGACCTCGTTTTTATTGATGCACTGGTGGTGCCTGATAGTGTAAAGGCCCAGGTGGGGCAGTTTGCCTTGTCGGTGAAGTAGCACTATTGGAATAGTGCATTTGAACGATGGAAAGAAGAAACTGGACAAGGGAAGAATTAATCTTAGCAGTAAATCTGTACTGTAAAATTCCGTTTGGGAAAATACATCAGAACAATCCTGATATCATACACTTTGCCAAGTTGATAGGCAGAACACCCGGCTCTATCTCCTTTAAGTTGGGAAATTTTGGAAGTTTTGATCAAAGCTTAAAAGAACGCGGAGTGGGTGGCCTGCCGAATGCAAGTAAGTTAGATAAACAAGTTTGGGACGAGTTCTACAACAATTGGGAAGAACGCACCTTTGAAAGCGAACGCTTGCGAGCGCAGTTTGAAAAGAAAAGTTTGGAGCAGTTGATGGATTTAAACGATGTAAAAATAAAAGAAGGAAAAGAGCGAGAACAATGGGTGAGGCAGAGAGTGAATCAATCTTTTTTCAGAGCCATGATTTTGGCTTCTTACAACTTTAGTTGCTGCATCACCGGCATAAAAAATACAGACCTTTTGGTGGCAAGCCATATTTCTCCATGGTCGGACGATGTAGCGAACAGATTAAACCCCAGAAATGGTGTATGCTTAAATGCCCTGCACGACAGGGCGTTCGACAAGTATTTAATAACCATATCGCCCGACTTTAAAATTCAGCTCTCCAAAAAGATAAAGGCCGAATCGAAGAATAAAATGGTTCAAGAAAATTTTTTGCAGTTCGACCAGCAAGAAATTAAGCTTCCACAAAAATTTCTGCCCGATGAAAAATTTCTCCTTCGTCACAATGCAGCGTTCAAGCTGAGAAACTAAAACGTGTCTTAAACGCAAATGGCAATAGCAAGGCCTCTTTAGTTTTGCCGCCATGCAAAACATACGCCTCGAATATTTATACCGCGACTATGCCAATTACAAAAATCATGGCTACGTTATTTTCTCCAATCACCAAGGCATATCCTTAGCAGAAATAGAACACCACCTGCGCGCCAAGATGCTGGATGGAGTTTAGTTCTGCGCCACCCACTACCGCCACCCCGACCTGCACTTCCAGCATTCGGACTGCGAAACAGACCACCCCTACCACGAGCTTGCGCACGTGGCACACTCCGCCCCCCCTACCTGCCGCAGAGATATATCGGAACTATTGGCCCTGCGCTGAGGGCTACTTGCCTGCCGCCTCTTTCTTTTTGCGTTCGGCTATGCGCTGCTGGCGCTTTTCGCTTTCTTCCTCCAGCTCCTGTTTGGCCACTTTCTCGAGCCGGGAGAGTGCGCTGCGCGATAGCTGCTGCAGGTAATGCTGCACATTGGGGGTTTCGATGCCGGCCTTTATTTCCTGCAGCGGATGCCGGGCCAGGCGCTGCTGCGCATGGGCGGGCGGGGTCCAGCTAAAGAGGTCGTTGGGCAGGCAATACAGGTGCTGGCACAGGAGTTCGATGTGCGACAGACTCACCTGACGGGCCTTTCCGCTCAGTAGTTTAAGGGCACAGTCTCTTGATATGCCAATTTTAATCAGCCAGGGCAGTGCCGGGCTTATATTTTTAGCCGCCAGTTCTTTTTTGATGTTTAATACAAGCATACTTCGGGGGTTTTAAAGAATACAGGTAGTGTGAGCCATAAAACTAAAACCGCTTTTTTGAATCTGAAAGCATGCCGCAGCGGTTTTTTGATAGAAACCGCCTACCAAATGGCATTAACCGCCTACTGATTTGTATAAACTGACGACTGATTGGTATAAACCAACGACTAAAAAGGAGAAACCGCCTACTAAAAGGTATAAACCACCAACTGATTAGTATAAACCACCTACCGATTGGTATAAACCACCTATCAGTTGGCATAAACCGCCAACTGCACCCCTCCAAACGCCCTCCCGGCCCTTGCACACGAGCAGCCGCGGCCCTTCATTTGTGCTACACATTTTTTAACCATCAAAATCAAAAACCATGAACGATCTTCAGGAAAACAAACTGGGCATGTTTGAAAAGGTGAACGACTACCTCACCGACAATGCCGCGGCCTTAGTGAGTGTAACACAGATAGCCCCGCTGCAAAGCAGCCTAAACAATCTGATAGCCGATATTACAGAGGCTGCGGGTATATCGGGCAGCGATACCACGGGCTTCACCATCGAAAAAGCCACCGAGCGCACCGACCTGGAGGCTATTGCCCTTAAGGTGAGCCGCGCGGCCGCTGCGTATTTTTTAAGCATCCATCAGCCCGGCAACATCCGGCTGGCCGACTACACCAAAAGCGAGCTGGACAGCGCGCGCGACAACGACCTGTATGTAAAAGCCAAGTATCTGCACAAAATAGCGCAGCCGGTAGCCGCCAACCTGTCGGGCTTCAACAGCGGCCCGGCCGATGTAACGGCCCTGCAGCTGGCGCTGCAGGATTTTTTTAATGTGATGCAGCTGCCGGCCGAAAAGAAAGGCGAAAAGGCGGTGTATACCAAAGGCGTGGAGGCGCTCTTTAAGGAGGGCGACAGCCTGCTCGATACGCTCGATATTTACATGCTTACCTTCGAGGCCGTGGACCCCATACAGTTTGCCCTGTATAAAGCGGCCCGCGCTATTGACGATAACGGAGGCGGCAGTCAAAACATCAAGAAGGGCACCGCCCCTATGGAGAGTATGGTCAACGTGCCCTTTGCCCCCGGCAAACTGCAGGCCGACACCGTGCTGCAGCTCGAAAACCTGAACCTGACGGGCGAGCTGACTTACTACTTCAGCGATTCGCCCTCGGGCGGCACCGGCACCGCCACGGTGCTCACCGAGGTGGGCCCCGACAGCCAGCTGCAGAAGGTGGCCGTGGAACTGGGCTACAGCGCCACGCATGTGTATCTCAATGTATTTAATCCATCGCTGACCCCGGCCGACTGGCAGGTGGAAATATTATAGGCCGCTTGGGGGCTTTGCTTACCCATCGGCTATGCAGGGCTATTTATCTGCAGCAGCTCCCGGGCGGGGGCTGCTGTTTTTTTATGGGCGGCAAAGCAACCGGCAAATTGGCGCAAAAACATTTCCTTTGCCCTCATCCATTCCACCTCCTATGCCCGCACCCTGCTGCACCCATCGCATACAAATCAGCTACACCTGCACCGGCCCGCAGGGCGAAGTGAAGCAGCACAGCGTGGTGCTGCATAACCACACCTGCCTGCCGCTGGATTTTATACAGCAGAAATTATATGCAGCCCTGCTGCCCGGTGGGCAGTTCCACGCGGCACAGTGGCAGCTGCCTTCGCTGTGTGCCCGGCCCCTGCACACCCTGCAGCGCATTGCCCCCAGCAGCCATGCCGCCACCCACCCGCGCGATGTGCACGAGCTGCTGCTGCTGGTGCAGTAGCCTGGCATCGGATAATTCACGCCACCACCCCACATAAAAAAAGGCTAACAACCGTTAGCCTTTTGAAAATTTGAAGGGAAAAAGAAAAACTATTTCAGCGCGCTGCTGTAGGTGTAAGGCGCATCCTGCGGCAGCGGGGCATCAAACGACAGGCGGAACGAACCATTGGTTTGCTCGCTTATTTTGTAGCTGCCTACGCTGCCTTTAAAGTGGATGCTTATTTTAGAATCGGCCGTAATGCGGCCATCCATCACCACATAGGTAGACAGGCCTTTGTACACCGTGCCGCCCGATATAAACTGAATGTCGTCCAGTTTTTGTCCGCTCAGGGCTTCCACCATTTTTTCCAGGCGCTCCAGGCGGGCATCCTGGCCTTCGTTGCAGGTTTTGGTTTCGGTGCGCAGCTGGCGGATGGCACCGGTATTCAGCGAGATGGCGCTGGTAAGGCTGTAGATATACTGGTCGCTGTTGCCCTTGGATTGTTTGGTGATAAACGAAGGCATGGTGAGCGGGTCGTTAATCATCACCACTTCTTTTGTTTTGGGATTTACAATGGCCTTGGGGCGAATTTTATCAATCAGGTCGAGGTCGCTGTAGGTATCCCAGTATAAGCTGTTGCTGCTGTTGGCCCAATATTGCCAGGCCGATACATCGGCCCAGTTATCGTAGGTGCCAATCCAGTCCAGTTGAAGGTAAGGATACTGATTGGCCCCCTCGTAGCTAATCCAGCTCATGGTGGGACCATAGCCATCGGTGGCTGCAATTTCGCGAATGTCGTAGTCGCGGTTATATCCATCGTTTACATGCCAGTCGATGTAAGGCGTGCCGCTTCCATAAGTACCCAGGGGATCGCTTCCGCCCAGCTCTATGGCCCCGCCCTGGTCATCGCGCAAAATAGAGTTGGCCCAGCGCAAATGCTGCCCCGAACCCGCATTGGGGCCCACTCTTACATAGCCCGAGCCGGAGCCCAGCACCAGGTCATTGGCGGCACCGGAAGAGGAGCCTTCGGTATACAGGCCCATATAGCCCCAGGCCGTGCCGATGCGCATGCGTCCACGCCCGCCTTGTGTCAGTGTTTCATTGCCCTGCACGTGAAGGTTGTTTTCCACCCACATATCGGTGGCATATACATTGGTACCATTACCGCCCACAGAGAGTCTTACCGCAGGAGCCGTAGCGCCAATGCCCACATTGCCTCCGGAGCTTACGCGCAGGCGCTCACTACCACTTGTTCGTACCACAAAATCCACGGCATCGCTGGTGCCTATGTAATTGGTAGCCGCGTTGGTGCCGCTGTTGCCCAGGAGCGACCAGGCCTGTGTATTCAGGTTAGAGGAAGTGAGCACCCGGCTCCAGGCCGTGTTGGCGGCTCCGTTCGTTTTGCGCATCCATAATTCCTGGTCAAAAAAACTGCCGGAGAGCTGCAGAGCGTAATTGTTGCCGTTGTTGCTGTGGCGGCTGTCTATCAGGTGCCACCAGCTGCTGGCGCCCGTAGGATAATTGGTGGGGGTAGAGGTTTCAAAAAAACCGCTCTGTGCACCGGCATTGCCTTGCAGGCCGGCATTGTCGCGGGTTTCGGTGCGCACATTGGAGTTCCCAAAAGCGAAAGTGCCGGAAGCGAGGTCGAGCCGGTAGCCGGGGGTGGTGGTGCCAATGCCCACGTTGCCGTTGCTGCCCAGTATAATCATCCTTTGTGTGGCGTTGGTAGAAAAATTAAGATTACCGGTGCTTTTGGACGACAGGCCCAAATCCTGTGTGGCACTGCTGCCGGCAGCATAAATGGTGTTGTAACCAAAGCCAATGCCCTGTGTGCCGTTATCGTGCCTAAACTCTATACCGGAGCTGGCGGCACCCAATGTGCCGGTGACATAGAGTGGGCTGCCGGTGGCGTGCGAGCCACTGCGGGCGGCTGCAGCAATATCTGCTTTATTAAGAGGGCCTGTTATACCAATGCCCACATTGCCGGCCGATGTCACGCGCGCCCGCTCGGTGTTATTGGTGCGCACCACAAAATCTACCGCATCGGTGGTGCCAATAAAATTGACTCCGGAGTTGGTGGTTGCGTTGCCCACCGTTTTCCAAAACAGACCGGCATTGCCTCCGGTTGGGTTTTGGGTTTCGCCCTGCGCTAAGGTTTGTTTGTTATCACAGAAAAAGATAACAGCAGCCGCTAAAAAAACTTTGTAAAATGGGGAAGAGTGGGTAAACATAGTCGTGCTTTTAGACAAAGTAAATATGCCTAAAACTTTTCGATGTATACCCCAAAAATTATTTCTTCAGTTTATCGGCAAAATATTTTTCAAACTTTTCCAGTTTGGGCACTATCACATAGGAACAATAAGGGTTCTTGTTCTTGTTGTCGTTAAAGTAGTTCTGGTGATAGTCTTCGGCCTTATAGAATTTGCTGAAGGGGGTAATTTCGGTTACTATGGGGTCGGTGAATGCTCCGCTGTTATCTAAGCCGGCTTTTACCTCTTCCGCAACGATTCTTTGCGCTTCGTTGTGATAAAAGAT
>CAYQRR010000159.1:0-6130 GCA_964419635.1 uncultured Chitinophaga sp.
GAGTATTGCACATGGGACACATGCTCAACAATACCATTCAGGATGTGCTTATTCGCAAAGCGCGAATGCAGGGCAAAAATGCCTGTTGGGTGCCCGGCACCGATCACGCCTCTATTGCTACAGAGGCCAAGGTGGTGGGCATGTTGCGAGAGAAAGGGATTAAGAAAAGCGATTTAAGTCGTGAGGAGTTTTTGAAATATGCCTGGGAATGGAAAGAAAAATACGGAGGAATCATTCTGGAGCAATTAAAAAAACTGGGAGCCAGTTGCGATTGGGAGCGCACCCGATTTACCATGGAAGATTCGCTGAGCGAAGCGGTGATTGATGTTTTTATTGACCTACATAAAAAAGGCTTAATATACAGAGGCCTTCGCATGATTAACTGGGACCCGCAGGCAAAAACTACTCTCAGCAATGAAGAAGTGTTATATGAAGAGACCAAGAGTGCATTGTACTATGTAAAGTATCTGCTCAAAGGTTCGGAGGATTATTTGTTAGTAGCTACTGTTCGCCCCGAAACGATAATGGGCGATGTAGCAGTATGCGTAAATCCCCGGGATGAACGTTACAAAAACCTTATCGGCAAAACGGTTATTGTGCCAATGATAAACCGAGAAGTTCCGGTCATAGCTGATGAGTACGTAGATATTGAGTTTGGTACAGGTGCGTTAAAAATTACTCCGGCCCATGATACCAATGACTATGAAATTGGCAAGAAATTTAATCTGCCGGTTATTGATTGTTTTAACGAGGATGGAACGATTTCTGCTGCTGCGCAGCTATTTGTAGGCGAGGATCGATTTAAAGCCAGAAAGTTGGCTATTGCAAAACTTACCGAACTGGGCTTGCTTGAAAAGACAGAAGAAATAGTCAATAAAACAGGCCGAAGCGAACGGACCAACGCAGTGATAGAACCACGGCTATCGCAGCAATGGTTCGTAGATATGAAAATGTTTTTTGAAAAGAATCCTCAGGTACTCAACGATGTCATGAATGACGACCTGAAGTTTTATCCTCCTAAGCTGAAGAACACCTATAAGCACTGGATAGATAATGTTCGCGACTGGTGTATCAGCCGCCAGCTTTGGTGGGGGCAGCGGATTCCTGCCTGGTATGACGAGAACGGCAATTTGGTGGCAGTTGCTAAAACGGAAGCAGAGGCTTTAGCTGAATACCAAGGCAATCATGCAGGAGCTTCACCCGCTATTTTGAAACAGGACGAAGATGTATTAGACACCTGGTTTAGTAGTTGGCTGTGGCCGATTTCCGTATTTGATGGATTTAAAGATCCAAACAATAAAGACATTCAATATTACTACCCAACCAATGATTTAGTAACTGCACCCGAGATTATGTTTTTTTGGGTTATGCGCATGATAATGGCCGGCTATGAGTGGAGAGGAGAGAAGCCATTTAAGAATGTGTACTATACCGGCATCGTGCGCGATAGATTGCGCAGAAAAATGAGTAAGAGTCTCGGCAATTCTCCCGATCCGCTTGATCTTATATCCACCTTTGGGGCCGATGGTGTTCGTATGGGTATGCTATTGTGTTCACCTGCCGGCAACGATATTTTGTTTGATGAGAAACTGGTGGAACAAGGACGCAATTTCAGTAATAAGTTATGGAATGCGCTGCGCCTGGTAAAAGGATGGGAGGTGAACGATGGTGAACTCCCCGAGAATAAAATTGCCATAGAGTGGATAGAAGCAAAACTGAATCAAACCATAGAAGAACTGGAGAAGTCATTTAGCGATTTTCGTTTAAGCGAAGCTTTAATGACCATTTACAAGTTTATTTGGGATGATTTCTGCTCATGGTATCTGGAAATGATTAAGCCCGAATATCAGAAGCCAATAGACCGATACACGTATGAAAAAACGATTGTTGTTTTCGAGAATATTGTGAAGGTGCTCCATCCATTCATGCCGTTTATTACCGAAGAAATTTACCACTCACTCCGCAATAGAAAGGAGGGCGAAACCATTTGTTTGGCTGCTTATCCCACGTCCGTTTCTGTGAATCTATCACTCATAAACAAGGCATCGCTTACCTTCGACATTATCACCAACATTCGCGAGTTGCGTGCCAAAGCCAACAAAAAGAATACCGAAACGGTAGATGTATTTTACAACGGCAACGATGAAGTGGATTTTGAAATTTTCAGAACTCAGATTGTGAAACTGGCTCGTGTTGGTATACTTAGTCGTGTGGAGGAAGATAAGCAGGGATTAAAAACATTTTTGACAAAGGGGTACAAGTTTTTTGTATTAACCGGAAAGGAAGGAGACGGAGCCGCAGAAGAGCGCGAAAAATTGCTCAAGGAATTGGACTACACGCGCGGTTTTCTGGCCTCGGTTGAAAAGAAACTAAGCAACGAAAAGTTTATGGCATCGGCTAAGCCGCAGGTAATTGAGATAGAGACCCGAAAGAAAGAAGATGCATTGAAAAAGATAGCAGTACTCGAACAGAGTCTCGGTATATCTTAATGTGATGAAGGGAATCAGTTTTTGCGTAAATACTTGGTCAGAATAACGATGGTCTGTCCATCAATTTTGCCCTCAATTTGTTCAAAATTATCAGCCACCAATCTGATGCCCTTTACAACAGTCCCCAATTTCGCGTTGATAGAGGAGCCTTTTACATCCAGTGTTTTAGTGATTACTACCGAATCACCATCCTGCAATAAGTTGCCATTAGCATCGCGGTGGAGTTGTACTTCACTGCCATTTTCATGGTCACCTGTTGCCTTCGCCCATGCCATAGTGGGTTCATCAAAGTACATCATGTCAAGAGCATCGGTAGCCCAGCTTTGATCGCGCAACCGATTCAGCATGCGCCAGGTTACTACCTGCACAGCAGGCACTTCGCTCCACATACTTTCATTCAGGCAACTCCAATGTGCGCTATCCAACTCTTCTTTTTTGCCTAACTGTAATTTACATTTCTCACAAACCCAAATACTCTCATCCTCCTGCTGGTCAGCATGCGGAGGCACTTCATATACAGAAAGATTTTCTGTGGCCTTACATAGTTCGCAGACATTTCCACTTCTTTTTATTAAGTTATCTTCTAAACTCATTGTTAGTCATTTTTTTTGCGAAAGTAATTTCTTTGGCACCTGTGAGAGGTGACTTATGTCAGTATTGGAGGCTATTGTAATTTATTCTTCCGGATTATTCTTCTTCGCTTTTTTGCTGCCCTCATAGATACTGTATCTGAAAAAACGGCACTCCAACTGGCCGTTATACACCGTCAGTCTTTTAGAGGTAGATAATCCCAAATGTTTGAGCGCTTCATGGTTCGAAGAAATAATCCAGCATTCGTACCCTTTGTATTTCTGCTTAAACGTATCGCCCACTGCTTTGTAGAGGGCGGCAATGTCTTCTTTATCCATTCGCTCTCCGTAAGGAGGATTCATGAGCAGTATTGGTTTGCCGACAGTAACAGGCGGGTCGCACTGTAAAAAATCTGCGTTACGTATTCTGATCATGTCTTCCGTCTTGGAGCGCTTAATATTTTCTTTGGCTTTTCGGGTCACATGGGGCGATAGTTCTATACCATACAGTTTAATTTCTTCGGTGGAAATTCTCTCAATGGCTGCTTCTGAAATGGTTTCCCATAGTTCGCTGTCAAAGGGCAAAAGCTGTTTCCAATTCATAAATCCAAAGTGCTCGCGAAAATGCCCTGCAGGAATATTGGCCGCAAGCATGGCTGCTTCTATCAAGATAGTGCCCGAGCCGCACATAGGGTCCAAAAAGGTGCTGCGCTTATCCCAGCCACTGAGTTGCACCAATCCGGCAGCCAGTACTTCATTGATAGGAGCTAAGTTCGTTTTGTCGCGATAGCCCCGCTTATGCAGCGAGTCGCCCGAACTATCCAGTGCCAGCACACATTTATTTTTAGAAATATGCAAGTGCAGCCGTAGTGTGGGGTTATCTAAATCAACGGAAGGTCGCACTCCGGTTTTCTCGCGAAAACGGTCGCAGATAGCGTCCTTTGTTTTTTGGGATATGTATTGTGAGTGGTTAAATATATCTGTGTTCAAAACTGTGTCAATAGCTATCGTATCTTCAGTTGAAATCAGATTCTCCCATTCAATATTCTTTACGGTATCGTACAAATCGTGTTCATTACTCACCTGAAACTCTGCAAACTGAACCAACACCCGTAGTGCAGTGCGCAGGAGCAAATTTGCCTTATACATCACCCCCAGGTTTCCTTCAAAACTCACCGCTCGGTTGTGTATCTCCAGATTTTCGGCCCCCAACCTTCTCAATTCTTCCTTGCAAATTTCTTCCAGGCCATAAATTGTTTTAGCCACCATCTTGAAATTGGCATCTCGACCGCTTTCTATTTTGAAAAATTTCATAGGGACAATGATAGTAAGACTTCATTACTCTAAATCATAAAATCACTTACGTTCGTGCTATGGATATTTCTTACATATTAAATCATTTGGGCGAAGAACGGGAAAGTTACTTCGGTGCAGTGGCACCACCTGTAATTCAAAGCAGCAACTTTGCATTTAAAACCGTGGAAGATTTACGCAACTCTTTTTCCAACGAGCGTAACGTGCATCTTTATACAAGAGGTAATAACCCAACGGTGGAAATTCTGCGCAAAAAAGTAGCCGCACTTGCAGGTGCCGAAGATGCCTTAATTTTTTCCAGCGGAGCAGCTGCAGTAGCAGCAGCCATAATGAGTCAGGTTAAATCAGGCGACCACATAGTGTGTGTAAAGAAGCCCTATAGCTGGACAAATAAGCTGTTGAACAACTACCTCAGCCGATACAACATTTCTGTCACCATGGTGGATGGTAATGAAGTTCAGAATTTCGTAGATGCGTCCACCGAGGCCACAACGATGTGGATGTTAGAGTCGCCTAACACATTCACCTTTGAGTTGCAAGATTTAAAAGCATTGTCGGCATTAGCAAAGGCTAGAAATATCGTTACGGTTATCGACAATAGTTACTGCACCTCAATAGGTCAGCGTTGTATTGAGATGTGGATAGATATAGAAGTACACAGCGCTACTAAGTATTATGGCGGACATAGTGATGTAGTGGCTGGTTTTTTAATTGGCAAGCGAGCGATGCTCGATAAAATATTTGCGACCGAACTTTTAAATATAGGTGCTATCATTTCTCCGTACGATGTTTCCCTGCTCTTGCGAAGCATACGAACATTGCCATTGCGATTAGAAAAAATACGTCATACAACGGAAGCGGTGGTGGCATTTATGAAATCGCATCCACAAGTAGAGCGGATCATGTATCCATTCGATGAGTCTTTTCCACAATACGATCTGGCAAAGGAGCAGATGAACTGGTGCGGTGGTTTATTCTCAGCAAATATTAGAGCTGGTTCTATTGAAGAAATGGAACTGTTTTGCAATAGTCTTCGCGCATTTTTAATGGCGGTGAGTTGGGGAGGGCACGAATCGCTGATGATTCCAGCATGCAGCTTTTATCCCAGAAACGCATTCCAAAGTGAGATTTATTCTTTTAACCTGGTGCGGTTTTATATCGGTTTAGAAGATGTGAATTTCTTAATCAATGATTTGAAACAAGCGTTCAAGAAAATCGAATAAGTAGCCATGAGATTGAAATTTACAACACTGGGAGTGTTGCTGTTTTTACATGGATTTATAGTAGCAACACCAGATTACACCTCACTGGACGAGGCATTGAAGAATCCTACTGCAGTAAAATCATTAAACCTCAGTGCGAGGGGCCTCACTGCTTTATCCGAAAACATAGGAAAGCTGGTGAATCTGGAACGTTTGAATATCTGTAACAATAAACTGACGAGTTTGCCCAAAGCGCTGTTTACACTAAAAAAGCTGAAATATCTCAACATCGCTTCAAATAAGCTGACAACTCTGAGTAGTTCCATAGGCAATTTGAAAGCGCTCCAGGAACTGGAAGCCGGCTACAATCTGTTTAGTGCTGTTCCTAAAGAGTTAGGCTTATTGCCAAAGCTAAAAAGACTGGTGTTGTCCAAAAACAGTTTAAAAACTTTGCCGGCCGGTTTGTCGGCCTTACTTTCACTGGAAATTCTGGACTTGACTTATAATCAATTTACAGAGTTGCCCTCTTGTATTACGGGCATGCTGAATTTAAAAG
>CAYQRR010000160.1:0-677 GCA_964419635.1 uncultured Chitinophaga sp.
TGGTATGCTAATCCAACCTCCTTGCCTAATCTTGTAAAGTTTTGCAACCGTAATTTGAATATGAATTTGCAGACTGATCCTCCTACCGTGGAGGTCGGTAGTGTGGAGTTATTTAACTATCCTCTGGTGCACATGACTGGCCATGGTAATGTGGTATTTAATGCACAAGAGGTAGAGAATTTGAAATCTTACCTGATAGCGGGTGGTTTTCTACATGCAGACGACAATTATGGGATGGACAAGTTTATTCGTCCACAGTTGGAAAATCTGTTTCCGGGGAACAAACTCGTAGAATTGCCATTCTCACACCCCATCTTTCATCAGAAATATGATTTCTCCAAAGGCTTACCCAAAACACATGAGCATGACAATAAACCGGCTCAAGCCTTCGGACTTTTTTATGAGGGCCGCCTGGTAGTGCTTTATACTTATGAGAGTGATTTAGGGGATGGTTGGGAAGACCCCTCTGTACATAAAGATACTCCTGAGATACATGATCGCGCTTTGAAAATGGGCGCTAATATTATCAGTTATTGCTTTGGCAACTAAATAGCGATGGCATTATCTGTTATCACTTTATAGTTAGGTAACAAACTATATCTATAGAATTGAATTATAGTCGCTCAACTCTGTAGTAAAGCAAGAAGCCCCGCGTGTGCGGGGCTTCTTGCTTTATT
>CAYQRR010000160.1:687-6120 GCA_964419635.1 uncultured Chitinophaga sp.
AAATTCTCACGATAGTTTATTTGAGTGCTACTTCACCTTTGCCTACTAAATAACCTGTCTGATATACTTCTACTTTATAAGTTCCGGCATCCTGAATATTCTGGCTCCAGTAAACAACTATCTTCTTGTTGCTTTGAGTCCAATCAAAGTCTGCTTTTTTGCTGAATTGCACCACTTCACCCGACTCGGTCAACTTTAATGTTCCTGAACCCTGGTCTGCCACCGAAATTGTTTCGCCTTTTGGATTTAAAACCCGGATATATAGACTCAAAGGTCCATTCTCCAGCACTTTATTATCGCCAGTTTCAAAACTGATTTTTAAACTCTCTGCCTGTTTCACTCTGTTCACATCCACTTCTTTTCCGTTCGCTTTCTTACGAATGGCTAAAACTTCCATGTTTCTGAGTTGAAGTAGCGAACCCAGTTCCACTTTTTTGGAAAGCACTGTATTGGTTTCGGTCAATTGTGCTGTGGTTGCTTTTTCGGCACTCAGATCGGTGGATAACTGTTGATTTTGAGAAGATAATTGTTCATTCTGCTTAGTGAGTTCTGCAATTTTTGTCTGCATATCAGCAATAGTAGCTTGGTACTCAGCAATCAACTTGTTAGCCTCCTCCAACTTCTTTTTGTTCATGCCGGCACTTCCCAAAACGGCCTGAATTTTCTTTTTCTGCTCTTCAATCTGATTTTGTTGTGCTACAATAATGCTGTCCAACTCCGCATTTTTACCTTTAAACTGGTCAAGTTCCAGCGATAAAGAGTCCAGTTGTAACGTTTTTTCAGTAAACTGCTTTTGCAGCACTTCCTTTTGTGCTATTTCATCTTTTTTGCCCTTATTTTCTTTCCAAAGTAAATATCCTCCACCCCCGTTAATGAGCAAAAGTAAAGCAATGATGACTACGTAAATCTTATTTCCTCCGCCTGAATTATTTTCCATGTTTGTTTAAGTTTTGTTTATTAAAAGTAATGCAAATCTATTCCCAGCCAAATTTTATACAACAGCAGTTTTTCACCTGTTAAGGCAAATTGGGGTTTATGTATGATTTAGAGGAATGAAATTTTCGCGGAAATCTATAGGATGAATACAGCGGTGATACTTTTTTGCAAACCTTTCTAATAAGAATATTTTCACCGCATAAGAAATACGTCAATGAGCAACGGAAAATTACTACTGGAGGTAAAGAATTTAGTTACCGAATTTAAAACGGATGGTGGCATTGTGAAGGCGGTGAACGATATCAGTTTTACGCTAAACCGGGGCGAAACGATAGGTATTGTAGGTGAATCCGGCTCCGGAAAGTCGGTTACTTCCTTGTCAGTTATGCGTTTGATACCCGACCCACCGGGTCGCATTGTATCTGGCGAAATCAATTTTTACCAGAAAGATGGATCAAAGATAGACCTAACCAAAATTAGCGAAGAGGAAATGCGAAAATTCAGAGGGAATGAAATATCCATGATATTTCAGGAGCCTATGACCTCGCTCAATCCGGTGTTTACCTGTGGCGACCAGGTGGTGGAGGCAATTATGCTCCACCAAAAAATGAGTAAAAAAGAGGCGCAGGAAATCACGCTTCGCATGTTTGAGAAAGTTAAGTTACCTAACCCGCAGCGTATCTTAGACGCTTATCCGCACCAGTTATCGGGCGGACAAAAGCAGCGGGTCATGATTGCGATGGCTATGAGTTGTAACCCTTCCATACTTATTGCCGATGAACCAACCACCGCACTGGATGTTACCGTACAGGCTACTATTCTTGATTTGATGGCTAGTCTGAAAGGGGAAATAGACAGCAGTATCATGTTTATCACGCACGATTTGGGTGTGATAGCTGAAATTGCTGACCGAGTGCTGGTAATGTATAAAGGAAAAATAGTGGAGCAGGGCACGGTACTCGATATTTTCGGGAATCCACAACATCCATACACTCGTAGTTTGCTAGCCTGCCGCCCACCATTGGGCAAGCGCTTAAGTAAATTGCCCACAGTGGTCGATTTTATGGAAGAGAAAGAGGATGGTACATTGATAGAAAAGCATACGAGTGTTGCTGAAGCAATTAACGCGGTGGTTATTAGCGATGAGGTGACCAAAGCCAGACGCGAAACGGTGATGGCCCGTAAGCCAATACTGCAAGTGAAAAATGTGCAAACCTGGTTCCCGACTCAAAAGAATTTTTTTGGAAAGGCAATTGATTACGTGAAAGCGGTGGATGATGTAAGTTTTGATGTGCATGAAGGGGAGACGCTGGGTCTGGTAGGAGAGAGCGGTTGCGGAAAAACTACGCTGGGAAGAACGATATTGCGATTAGTGCCTGCCCATGGAGGCGAAATTCATTTTGATGGCCGAAATCTTCTGGGTTTGAACAATAAGGAGATGATGGATATTCGCAAGCACATGCAAATCATTTTTCAGGATCCATACTCTTCTTTGAATCCAAGAATTACGGTGGGTAGTGCAATCATGGAGCCTATGACCGTGCAAGGTGTTTACTCAAGCGAAAAGGAACGTAAAGAAAAAGTGATTGACCTTCTAGAAAAGGTGAATATGAAGCCGGAGCATTTTAACAGGTATCCGCACGAGTTTTCAGGCGGTCAGCGTCAGCGTATTTGTATTGCTCGAGCGTTGTCGCTAAATCCAAAATTCATTATTTGTGACGAATCGGTGAGTGCATTGGATGTGAGTGTGCAAGCGCAGGTTTTAAACTTGCTGATTCAACTGCGCGAGGAGTTCAAGTTTACCTATATCTTCATATCACATGATTTATCTGTGGTGAAATTCATGAGCGACCGGATGGTTGTAATGAATAAAGGAAAGATTGAAGAAATGGGAATCAGCGATGAGATTTACAACAACCCGCAGAAAGAGTATACACAGCGCCTCATTGCAGCTATTCCTAAAGGGGAGCTATCCGATATTCAAGCCAGACTGTCGGTGCGTTCGCGATAATGCCAGTATATCCCTTAAAAACGAAATCCCCGTCTGATATTTAAGCGGGGATTTCGTTTTATGGTAATGAGCGACTATTGTTTAAAAGTAGCTACATATTCTACCACAGCTATTGTCTGTTCTTCCGTGAGGGTTTCTCCAAATGCAGGCATTGAGTTCTTGCCTGATTTCACAATTGCTTTTTGTTCATCGGCTGTCAAACCGGTTTCTCCAAGTGCTTTAGCACCACTAATTCCCGCTGCACCATCGCTACCATGGCACTGCATACATTTATCTTGATATACCAGTTTGCCTGCTTCTAAAGAACTGCCAGCAGTTTCGGTATTTACAGCACCACCAGCCTTTTTCTTTTTATTTACTTCTGCCAAACCGTATGCCGCTATGATTAACAATACGGACAATACCGCCAGCAACTTATTACTCCGCTTAAATCCGATAATTGCCAGCGGTATAGAGCTAAAAACGCATACCAGTTTTATAATCTGTAAAGAAGAAACATTCCCGCCTTTCATAAGTGAAGTGCCCATCATCATTAATCCTGTAATCAGAAACAAAGCACTAATAGCCATTTCGGTCACCTTGGTTCGCTTGCTATAATTGGCCAATTGTTCGTTTCGATTTAGTAGTAACAAGACGAGTTTTACTACATAATGAAGCAGGAAAAGAACAACAACTAGTTTGTGAGTGTGTAGTAAACCGGTATACATATCGCTTTATATTTTTTAGGTGTGCAATCTATAAATATTCAATATTCACATGCAGGGTCGCAAATTTTCTGATCATGGCACTCACCCCGCAGTATTTATCTTGCGATAGGTCAACTGCCTTTTGCATTTTGGGTCTGTCGGACTGGTCTAGTCTAATACGGTAGGTGAGGTAAATCGTATGATATACTTTTGGATGATCTTCCGACATTTCTGCTTTAACATCAATTCCAAAATCGGAAAATCCAATACGCATTTTTTTGAGTAGTTCCACAATGTCAATCGCTGTGCATCCCGCTAGAGATGACAAGATGAGCGCTTTTGGCCGAAATCCGGTGGAGAGTTCTTCGGGAGCCGCGTCTATCCGAAGTATTTTGCCGTTTTGCTGGATATCAAATTTTTCATCAGCTACCCAGTTTAAGTTTATCTCAACCATGTGTTTTGATTTTTAGTTTTTTGTTTACAATGCACTTACTTTTATGTAGCTCAGCCGATCATTGACTACAAAATCAGTTGGTTTTTTGAGTGTGAGTAGCATAGATTGCCAATCTTGAGTTACATTAATCTGATTACTGCTGTTAGTGCCTGTGGAAATAAAAACGGGCATTTCAAATCCAGCCACATCGGCCTGCCATCGGTAACGTAATTCGTATTCTTTCCCTTTTATCTTCTTAAGTTCGTATTGAAACACAGGAATAGCAGCATTTTTTAAATACTGTTCAAAGATGAGCGATAAATTCCTTTTAGTCTTCAAACTAAAATAGCGCTCCACATCTTCGTAAGTTACATTCCGTCTTTTAAAAGTTGTGTCACTCATGCATTTGATCATACTCCACCACTCGGGGTCGTCATTGATGATATATCGGAGAGTGTTAAGAAAAAGCATCCCTTTGTTATACATGTCCCCATCTCCTTCTTCGTTCACACCATATATTCCAACAATCGGATTTTTATTGTCAACCGTAGGCTTTTTTGCATTGATGTACCGGAGAGCTGTCTCGTATCCATACATACATTCTACGTAGATGGCTTCGGAGTAAGTACAGAAACCTTCATGACTCCACATGTCTGCGATATCGCGACAACTGACAGAATTACCCCACCATTCGTGTCCTGTTTCGTGAATGATGATATAATCAAAATCGAGCCCGATACGCGAAAAATCCATACCGGCATAGCCGGTTTTATACATGTTGCCATAGGCAATGGCACCTTGATGTTCCATACCTAAATAAGGCGTTTCCACCAGCGCATAACCATCATTCCAGAAAGGGTATTTGCCTAAATATTTTTCGTAACAGCGGAGCATCGGTTTTACTTGTGTAAACTGCTTTCGGGCAGCCGCTTCGTTGTATGGCATCACATAGTAATCAAGCGAAAGGATTTCGCCATCCATGGCTTCGTATTCATCGTGAATGTGTTGGTAGTTGCCAATATTCAACGTCACATTGTAATTGTTTATAGGGTAATGAATAAACCAACGAGCAGTTCGGGTACCATTATCGTTTCGCCTGTCAAATAGAAGCGTGCCGTTGGAAATGCACTTCAAATTAGCCGGTGTTGTACATGCTATGCTCATGCTATCCGGCTCATCGCCCAAATAATCTTTGCAGGGCCACCACAAACTGGCCCCCACACCTTCGCACGATACTGCAATCCACTGATTCCCTTCCCGGTCAATGCTCCAACTGAAGCCACCATCCCAGGGCGCTCGCTTGGCAACAATGGGTTTACCATGGTAATGAACTTCTATTTCCCCTACCGTGCCTGCCTCCATTTCAT
>CAYQRR010000161.1:0-6054 GCA_964419635.1 uncultured Chitinophaga sp.
TTGGTCGGCCGGATTATCATAGCGGATATCCCATTGTGTGAGATGGTGAAACGTAGCGTGTATGCGAAAAGGTACCCCTTTAAATCCGACCGAAATGCCCGCCTGTAAATCAAAAGGAAGCGTTTCGCGCATACCGCGGTTGTAGGGTTTAATCTGACCGCCCAGATTTTTGGCTACCAGGCTGGCCGTAATAAAATGCGCAGTGTCGTTGATAGTGAATCCTATATCCGTAGCCATGCCAAAGGAGCTGTAAGGACCCATTTGCGAGTAGATGATTTTGGCATTAGCTCCCACGGAGAATAAACGACCAAACGGGTAAGCATAGCCCACGTAGGTGTTGGTTTCACCGGCACTGAAGCGCCCGAGTTCGTTGGCTTGTTCATCTGTTTCGGTAAATCGACCGTAGGCGATGTATTGCACACCAAAGCCAAACACTCCGGGTACTTTATCGAAACGATGTGCATAAGCCACATTGCCGAAATTGACTCCACCCGGATAAATAACAGTGCCAAAAGAGACCTGACGGTTCATTCTTCGGTTAAGTGATGCCGGATTGGCTAGTTGGGTATTCAGATTGTGGTCGTAGATAGAAATATTAGTGCCCCCTAGCGAAGTAATACGGGCATCGGGCGACAGATTCAGAAAATTATACGTGGTGCTACCACCCAACTGGGCAAATGCTTGTACAGAGACAAAGAGGATAAGTAGGAGCGTGAATCTTTTCAACGGTTTATTGAATTTTGCGCTAATAAACGCAAAGGCGCGAACTTTATTATGCTTAATAAAGTGTGTGGAAAAACAAGTGTATTGAAAAGGTTGACGCTACCGTTTGATTACGCCTATTACAAATTCAGCATTCTGAAATATTAATCCCATTTATCGCGATCGGTTGGGTCGTTTTCTTCCGTTTCCTGAAATGGTGTTTTGTGCGATTTGCTTAATTCCAGTCCTTCGCGGTTTTGTTGCTCCAGACTCCACGAATCGGTGAGCGATGTTTCGATCCACACGTTTCCGCTTTTGCGAAAAATCTGTGCCGATAGCCCGAATTTTTTCCAGAGTTCAAATTCTATATCACTTACTTTTTCCTGACTGGTAACAGAAAGCCGACCTTCTGCATGCGACTTGCGTATGGAACCTATTTTACGGTCGTGGGCATACATCTTGGATTTTGGCAAAGCTTTTTCGGCTTTGTAAGGCGCATCAAAAAACTCGATTTTCAGAAACGGAAACTCGCTGCTGAAGGCCTGTTGTAATTCACTGATGGTAAGCGAATCGTTGATGATAATTTCCATAGAACTGTTTTTTACGTATCGGTTTCTTTTAACTTATTGAACGCTATGTTTCGGTTTATCTTGTAGTGTTTGGTTAGGGTTTCACATCTTTTTTGTGACAACAAGTATGCTGTGTGCAATCTGTTTTGCTCAGTTCGGGACTCAGGTATGGAATCCCCAAATTGAGCCCACGAAGGATGAGCACACAGGCCATAAGCCCAACAAAAACCGGCACTGCTTTTCGCATGTTATTTCGCCACTGCATATTAATGAACCGGGAAGCCACTGATACAAACAGCATTGCAGGTAAAGTGCCGGCCCCAAATGCCATCATAAATGCGCTGCCCTTCCAGGCATCTCCGGTGGCCATAGAACCCGCTACGGCCAAATAGACCAATCCACAAGGCAAAAAACCATTGAGTAACCCAATCGAGAAAAGCGCACTATAGCTCTTCTCTTTGAACAGTTGACTCAATACAGATTTGATTTTGGTGATTACGGGACCAACCAGGTTAGCGATGACAGAAGCTTTGTTGGCCAAAGCCGGAACAAACAGGCCAAGTAAAATGAGCGCACCTAATACAATTGACATAATTTGCTGATAACCGCCCAACACAAAACCCTTACCAACCAGGCCAAATAGCAGGCCAAACAGACCATAGGTAGCCACCCGACCCGCATTGTAGACAATACTGCCAGACACTTGTTTCCAACGGCTTTCACGACCTAGCGGCAAAGCCAGCGCAATGGGGCCACACATACCTATGCAGTGGAAACTTCCCATTATGCCCAGCGATAAAGCAGCTATCATCAGTTCCATGTCAATTGATATTGATAAAATTTTCGTTGTAATAATCTGCACCGGCTGCACTCCAGTTTACTTTTACTTTATAGCCTCCTTTCTTTACCTCAGCGGTGTTTACCTCGCAAATGCCTGCAGATGTGCTGCACGAGGTGCGATAGTCGTTTTTACTATTGCTGGGGCAATAGAAAAAGATATCGGCTTTAATAGGCTGTCCCGCAACTTCTTTTGGAAATGAAAGGGTAAGCTTCTGGTCTTGTACGGTCATCGCTAACTGCTCCGATAACTTTTGTGTTAAGTTGAGTTTGTTGATATGCTCCTGGTAGTTTAGTTCCTCGGCATAGTAGTCTGCCGTTACCAACTCGGTTTTCATGTTCACCGAACGGTAAACCATGTAGATGATAAATACAACAAACGATAAATACACACCGGCAATTCGCCAACCCCAATTCAGTTTTTTAATCATAGTGTTACATGTTAGGTGCTATAAAATTGGTTTTCACCGTCTGCACTTTCTTTTCGCCACTGTAAATCTCCAGCTCTATTTTGTTTTTACGGTCATGCACCTGATCTTTAGGTAAAATGATAAAGAATACACCATCCCCCACACTTTCTTTAGGAACTACCAGTGGCTTGCCGACCATTTTAATTTCGGCACCGCGATGATGATCATCATCTACTTTTATTGTAACAGGTATGTCTTTTCGGGTTTTGTTCACCAGCTTAATATTGTAAAGGTTACTTATCTTATTGTCCGGCATTTCCTGATACAACATTCCTTGCGCACGCATAACGGTAGCCTGCACATCTTTGCGCGATAAAAGAAACCCGGTGAGCACCATCACCAATACCAGCAACACGGCTGAATAGGCTACCATGCGCGGAGTAATTTTTAGTTTTTCGTTTTTAGCAATGTTGTTTTCGGAAGCATAGCGGATAAGGCCTGTAGGGCGATGTACTTTGGTCATAATAGCATCGCAGGCATCAATACAAGCGGTGCAGTTTACACACTCTAACTGAGTGCCATTTCGAATGTCAATACCGGTAGGGCACACTCGCACACAATCCAAACAGTCAATACAATCCCCTTTTTTCTCTTCGGCATGATGGGAGATTTTTCCGCGTGGTTCACCACGCACATAGTCGTAAGCCACCACAATTGAGTTTGGGTCTAGCATAACCCCTTGAAGGCGGCCATAAGGACACACTATAAGGCAAGCTTGTTCGCGAAACCACCAATACACTGCAAAGAATACAAACGTAAAGATGATGAGCGGAATGAAGGTGCTTAAGTGCGCAGCTATTCCTTCTTTTACCAGCATAAGCACATTGTCCATGCCGGTGAGATAAGCCAGAAAATAGTTGGCAATGATGAATGACAATAAAAAGAATACGACAAACTTTGCTGTTCGCTTACCTATTTTCTCTAATGTCCAACTGCTGCGCATCAGGTTTCTTTGTTTCTCCGCATCGCCATCTATCAGATATTCAATTTTGCGGAATATCATTTCCATGAAAATGGTTTGCGGACACACCCATCCACAAAATACCCGCCCATACACTACAGTGAACAGCACAATGAATACCATAAAGGTGAGCATAGCTATTACGAAAAGAAAGAAATCCTGCGGCCAGAAAATCATCCCGAACAAAATGAATTTGCGCTCCAGAATGTTTAACATGAAAAGTGGCTCACCATGTATTTTTATCCAGGGAAGTGTAAAGAATACAGCGATGTACACAATGCTCACCAGCGTTCT
Source organism: uncultured Chitinophaga sp. (assembly GCA_964419635.1). Lineage (GTDB taxonomy): Bacteria > Bacteroidota > Bacteroidia > Chitinophagales > LD1 > Bog-950. Next base: position 3,834 of record CAYQRR010000161.1, read on the forward strand.
CCAATTATAGAGTTTACCTTTGGGGCGTTTGGCAAATATCCAATTACGCTTACCCTCTTTGGTAATCGTGTTGATGGAGTCTCTGAATTCTTCGGAACGAACGCTCATGATGTAGTTCTATTTAGCAACGGTGGAATCGGTAGCCACTACAGCAGATGAATCTACCGCAGCAGCCCCTTCTTGAAATACTTCTCCTTCTGCCGCTTTGGCATTGGGAGGATTGGAGCCTTGCAACGAATGGATATAGCTGGCTACATTTCTAATTTGTGTAGCACTTAAATCGGTTTGCCATGCTTTCATTCCTTTTGCGCTCCAACCGTATTTAATGCTTTTAAACACTTCGTTTAGGCTGCCTCCGTGTATCCATGCATTGTCGGTCAGGTTAGGCCCGGCTCCGCCTTCGGCTAATTTTCCGTGACAGGTGGCGCAGTTGGTCTCAAAAGTGGTTTTACCATCTGCAATGCCCAACGCATCAGCCAGCACCACGTTGTTTTCATCCACTTTGTTTTTGTTGGCGCGTGCAATGACTTCTTGTTGCTCGGCCGCAATTTTCATGGCGCTGTTATATTCTTCTAGTTGTGTAGCACCACCCATAACGTGGAAGTAAGCCAGGTATCCAATAGCCCAAACAATGGTGAAATAGAATCCGTATTTCCACCAGGGCGGGAGGTTGTTGTCTAATTCATGAATGCCATCATAGTTATGGTCGAGCAGAATGTCTTTCTCTTTTTCCAAAGGCACAGAGGCATTCAGATTATCAAACAGTTTTGGCATTTGGCCAAATAATGGTTTCGCGGCTTCTTCTTTTTTGTCCGAAAGCTGATTGAGCAGCGAACGGATATTGAACAGCATAATAAGTATCACAGTCAACTCAGCCAATAACACCAGTGCCGCCATAATGTAGTTCATGTTAGCGCTCAGCGAACTTGTTTTTACAACTTCCTGTGCTACCGGAAAGTTTGCTGCATTGGCGGGGTCTTGTGCAAAAGCAGGTGCAGACAATAGCAATAGGGCAAGGCTAAAAAGCTTGCCTTTGTCGGCCACAATTTGTGTTAGCTTGATCAGTACATTGCCCAATAGCAAAACCGCTACCAGTAGAATAACCATCGTGCCAATAATGAGCCACCAGGTAATGTCCAGCGATGTGTGGGCAGGTTCAGTGGGGGCAGGTGCTGCTTCCTGAGCAAAGGTGGCTACAGGAAGGAGAGCAGCTATCAGTATTTGATTTATTTTCTTCATGTTGATTTTAGTTTTTAGTCGTTAAATGGAATTTGTTCCAGTTCGTGGATATAGTTTTTATCTGCGCGCAGGGCCATCCAGAGCATCCCCACAAACACAATTACAAAAACCAGCAGCGCGGCATCGCCATAGAATTCTGCACCACCCAGCGACTCGGTATATTTTTTTACAAATGAGAACATGGTCAGTTTTTTAATAGGTTATTTCTCTGCGATGGTTTGTTCTGCCTTGATATCGGTGCCTAGTCTTTGCAGATAAGCTATCATGGCTATAATTTCCTTTTTCTCAGAGGTTTTAATACCGCTCTTGGCCAAATTTTCCTGTATGGATTTTGCCTGTTTTTCCAAATCGGCCAATGCTATCTTATCGTAGTTTTTAGGATAAGGCACACCCAGCATAGTCATAGCACGTACCTTCCCTTCGGTGTGGCTCAGGTCTAAGTCTCTATCCAGCATCCAGGGGTAGGCCGGCATTATGGAACCAGGGCTGGTAGAGCGTGGATCGTCCATGTGGTTATAGTGCCAGCTATCGGGGTTGCGTCCTCCTTCGCGTGCCAAATCGGGTCCGGTTCTTTTACTTCCCCACTGAAATGGATGGTCGTATACAAATTCACCGGCTTTGGAGTATTCGCCATAGCGGGCTACTTCTTCGCGGAATGGACGAACCATTTGTGAGTGACACACATAACATCCTTCACGGATATATAAGTCTCTTCCTTCTAACTCTAGCGGAGTGTAAGGTTTTACACTTGCAATGGTTGGAATATTGCTCTGCACCAGGAAGGTAGGTAAGAACTCAATGATGCCACCAATCGCTACCATCACAAATGCTAATAGCAGCATTTGCACCGGTCTGCGCTCTATCCAACGGTGCCAGTGTTCGCTACTGTGTGTTTCGTGTGTGCTGCTCAACGGTGCTGCTTCAGCATCTTCATTAGCCTGCAGGGAACCTTGTTGCATCGTTTTAACCAGATTGTATACTC
>CAYQRR010000162.1:0-6041 GCA_964419635.1 uncultured Chitinophaga sp.
TACCACAATCTGAGAACAGACTCCTGATTGAAGGAGCGGGAGGTTTGCTAGTGCCCATCAACAGCGAACTCGTGATTTTTGATTTGATAGAATATTTCAACCTGCCGGTAATTGTAGTAGCCAATAATTATCTTGGAAGCATCAACCACACGTTATTGACACTACAGTTTTTAGAGTCGCAAGGAGCTAGTGTTTTAGGCCTCATCTTCTGCGGCAAAACATATAACGATAACGAACAGATTATTCAGCACCTGAGTGGAATGCCCGTAATAGGTCGAATAGCAGATACTGTGCAGGTTAACAAAGCGTTTGTATTCCAGCAAGCCATGGAGATTAGGCAATCACTAAGTGAGCAATTTGAATTATGATTTCCCCCGATGATAATTATCCGGTATGGCATCCTTACACACAGATGAAGGATGCCAAAATTATTCCCATAGCACGTGGGGAAGGCGCACGGCTTTATGACCAGAATGGAGAAGAATACATTGATGCAATATCCAGTTGGTGGACTAACATACACGGGCATGCTCACCCGCATATTGCCAATGCTATTTTTAAACAAGCTGCCACGTTGGAGCAAACCATCTTCGCAGGATTTAGCCATGCGCCTGCTTTGCTGCTTGCCCAAAAGTTACTTAAACGAATTCCATTCCATCAAAAGGTTTTCTACTCAGATAATGGTTCTACTGCAGTGGAAGTGGCCTTAAAAATGGCACTTCAATATTGGAGCAACCAGGGTATCCGAAAAGGCAAAGTAGTTTGCTTTCGAGATGCCTATCATGGCGATACGTTTGGCGCTATGAGCATGAGTGCTCGTGGTGTATTTACACAAGCTTTTCAGCCATTGCTTTTTGATGTGCTCTTCCTGGACACTCCGCATATATATAATGAGGAAGAGGTGATTACACAATACTTGCAACTTATACAAGCTAATAAAAGTCAACCCATCGCTGCTTTTATCTTTGAGCCATTGGTATTGGGAAGTGCAGGGATGCTTATGCACCGTCCGCAGTTATTAGACAAGCTCATAGAGGTTAGTATGCAGCATAACATTCTGACCATAGCGGATGAAGTAATGACCGGTTTTGGAAGGACGGGAAAGTTTCTCGCCACCGATTATTGTGAAAATAAGCCGGACATCATCTGTCTTTCAAAAGGTATAACAGGAGGATTTATGCCATTTGCCGCTACCACTTGCACACAGCGCATTTACGATGCATTTTACAGCGATGAAAAAACAAAAATGCTTTTTCATGGTCACAGCTATACAGCTAATCCGTTGGGTTGTGCAGCAGGCATTGCATCCCTAGAGTTGTTTGAAATTGAAAATACATTCGAAAAAATTGACCGCATCAGTCAATTACACAAGACGTTTGCCGAGCAACTTAAAACATATACAGGCGTCAAAAACATACATACTTGCGGAACTATTCTTCGCATGGAGTTAACGACTTCCGAAAATACCGGGTATCTCCATCCTCTTCGCGATATAGCATACCAATATTTTATGGACCAAAAAATCATCCTACGCCCGCTGGGCAATATCGTTTATATACTACCGCCCTACTGCATTACGACAAAAGAATTAGATAAAATTTATCAAGCCATTACGGACTTCCTAAAAGAAAATTCATAATGAACGTTTAAAAAGCATTCGGTATTCCATCTTGTTTATACTATTGTTTAATAAAAATGCGTTTACCTCTCGTGAAATATTCACCGCTGCTGGCACTCCTGCTCACAAGTCTTTTTTCTACGGCTCAATCTGATACGGTAACCATAAGAGGGAATGTAATTGACAGCTACACCAGACGTCCGCTGAGTGGCATTAGCATCATCAACCCCAAAAGCAACGAACCGCATGTAACCGATAACAGAGGGGCTTTCTATTTCAATATTTTGAAAACGGATACGCTGTTTTTGTTTTATCCGGGCTATAAAACGGCCAAGTTTTCGGTAGCAGATTCAGTATTAAAAAAGGAATACGCATTAATGCTTTATGTAGAGCCATTAAACACCGGCCTCAATCAAAGTGTGATAATAAAAGCGCCTAAAACACTGGAAGACATAGAGGCTGAAAGAAAAAAACTGGGTCTTACACCCAAAGAACTGGAGCGACCTATCATTGAACCATTCACCAGCCCTATTTCAGCATTGTATGAGCTTTTGAGTGACCGAGCTCGCGAGCGCGAAAAGTTGAAAAAACAAATGGTAGAAGACGACCGAAGAAGAATCTTTAAAGAGTTGCTAAACTATTACAACGAAAATGGACTAATGGACCTCCCTGAAGACCACTATGACCGGTTCATTGATTACTGCAACCTACCCATTGAGTTTTTGAAATACAATACCGATTACGAAATCACAAAAACGGTTATTGATGCCTATAAAAAATATGTGCGTCAGCAGGGTTGGTAGCTCGGTTTTCGCCTCCTCTTTTTCACCACGAAGATGGCGCAACATCGCAGTAATTACAGATAATTAATAATTACCCCATAAGATTATTTTAGCGGCCCGAAAAATGTTCCAAGTATGAGAAAAATAAGATTTCGCGAAGCCCTGCGAGAAGCCATGAGCGAAGAGATGAGGAGAGATGAAACGGTGTTTTTGATGGGTGAAGAAGTAGCTGAATATGAGGGTGCTTACAAAGTAAGCCAGGGAATGCTGGCCGAGTTTGGCGAAAAAAGAGTTATAGATACACCCATTTCCGAGCTTGGATTTGCCGGTATTGCTGTGGGCGCTGCTATGAATGGAGTTCGCCCCATTGTAGAATTCATGACTTGGAATTTTGCGATTCTTGCTTTTGACCAGATTATGAACGGTTCTGCAAAAATGCTGGCTATGAGTGCCGGTGAGTTTGGAAATCCCATCGTGTTTCGCGGGCCGCAAGGCAGTGCAGGGCAACTTGGCGCACAGCATAGTATGATGCTTACTAATATGCTGGCTTCTGTTCCCGGTTTAAAAGTGATATCCCCTTCCACTCCTTACGATGCCAAAGGACTGCTTAAAAGTGCGATTCGAGATAATGACCCTGTGATATTTATGGAAAGCGAGCAGATGTATTCCGACTTGGGCGAAGTGCCGGAAGAAGAGTATTTGATTCCAATCGGCAAAGCAGATGTTAAACGTGTCGGAACCGATGTAACTATAGTCAGCTACAACAAGATGATGAAAATAGCCTTGAAAGCTGCAGAAGAATTGGAACAGGAGAACATTAGTGCCGAAGTGATTGACTTAAGAACCATTCGCCCGCTGGATATGGAAACTATTTTACAGTCAGTAAAAAAGACGAATCGAATTGTAGTGGTAGATGAAAGCTGGCCATTTACCAGTATTGCCTCCGAGATTTCGCATCAGGTGCAGCGCTACGCTTTCGATTATCTTGATGCACCTGTGCTGCGTGTTTGCGGTGCAGATGCCTCTATGCACTATGCCCCAAATTTGGTAGAAGCCTATTTGCCTTCAGTAAAAAAGGTGACAGCGGCTGTGAAATCAGTTACCTATAAATAACTTTTTACCGGCATTTGCCATAATATCTTGCTGCCGGCAAACCAACCAGCATTCGATCCATGGAACCACAACAGGAAAAAGAACTTATCTCCTTTCGCGATACACAACAAAACAAAGACGTTTACAAGCCATTCATCTACTCACTGATTCTCGCATTTGGTATAATGATTGGCTTTGTGGTTAACCATATCACTTCCGGCAAGGAAAACTTATTGCAAAGTGGCAGCTACGATAAAATAAACGACATCATCAACTTCATTGACATGAAGTATGTAGATACCATTAACCGCGAACAACTGGTTGATAAAACAATAGACAAGCTGCTCTCCAACCTTGATCCCCATTCCGTATATATTCCGGCTAAAGATTTAACCGAAGCCAATGAATCGCTGGAAGGAAATTTTGAAGGCATTGGAATTGAATTCTTTATTGTTCAGGATACTATTACAGTGGTAACTTCCATATCGGGTGGACCTGCTGAAACGGCCGGTATTCAGGCCGGAGACCGAATTATTAAAATCAATGACACTACGGCTGCTGGCATCAAAATCAAAGAAAATGATGTAAAGAAAAAGCTTCGTGGTCCGGCTGGTAGTAAGGTAACCGTGTCGATATTAAGAAGCGGGTCTAAAAATCTACTGCAATTTCCTATCACACGAGGTAAAATCCCATTGTATAGTATTGATGCGGCTTACATGCTGAATGCAGTTACCGGCTATATCCGCATTTCTAACTTTGGCTCCACCACTCACCAGGAATTTAACGAAAGGGTGAACCGCTTTTTGGAACTGGGGATGAAAAAACTAGTGCTGGACCTCAGAGGAAATCCCGGAGGATATTTACAAGCGGCTACCACCATTGCCGATGAACTGATTGGCGGAGATGACATGATTGTGTACACGCAGGGGAAAGCCTATGACAAACAGGAATATCATGCCTCTAAGCCGGGACTGTTTGAGCGGGGCGACATTTGCGTACTGATTGATCAGGGGTCTGCTTCTGCCAGTGAAATTCTTGCAGGAGCAGTGCAGGATTTAGACCGAGGCACTATTATTGGCCGAACTTCTTTCGGCAAAGGATTGGTACAAGAGCCGCTAGAACTTAAAGATGGCTCAAACGTTCGATTGACAATAGCGCGATACTACACACCATCGGGTAGGTGCATACAAAGAACCTACGCCAAAGGAAGCGAAGATTATTACAATGAAATTTATGAACGCTATATGCGTGGAGAGTTTGTACACGAGGACTCTCTGAAAAACGAAGATACCACACACTACACCACGAAAAAAGGTAGAGTGGTGCATGGTGGTGGTGGTATTCGTCCGGATGTTTTTGTGCCCATGGATACTTCGGCAGAAAATGATTATTTCTTCACCGTTCGCTCTTTTGTACCAGAGTTTATCTACAAGTATTCATCCCAGCATCCCGAACTTTTAAAACGTTACAGAAACCAAGAGGATTTCAATAACAGTTTTGAAATTAACGGAGCCCTTTTGCAGGATTTTTACACCTATGCAGTATCCGCAGGGCTTAAACGAGTTGCTGACAAAGAATCTAAAATTGATAAGAAACTAAAACTTCAACTCAAAGCATTTTTAGCTAAACAAACTTGGCGTACGGAAGGCTATTACTACATCATTAATCAAGACGATAAAGTAGTGAAAGCCGCATTGGATCAATTATCCTCTTTAGCTAAGAAGTAGAACTAAAGGAAATCGCGGGTCCGTTGCTTACGCCAGGCTTTCTTCTCTGATACCACTTTTTTGTTTCTTCGGATAATTTCTTTCACCGCAGCGGGAATTACCGTAGCCACTCGTTTCTTCTCAGGCTGTAGTGCCAAATTAACCTTGTTTAGAAACTTCTCTATCACATGCTGCTTATTCATTCCCTGCGTACGGTGTTGGCTACTACAAATCTTCAAATCCCCCGAATCGTTGATGCGATTCTTCAGTTTTCGTTGAATTATTTCTTTCTCCGTATCCGATAGCGCGTTTGAGTCAGCAACGCTGAATATCAACTCAACTTTTGTTTCTGTCTTGTTTACATTTTGCCCTCCTTTTCCTCCGCTTCTGGAAGTTTGAAAGGTCAATTCGCCCAATAATTGCTTCCTTTTTTCGGCATTCATAAGCCAAATTTAATACTCACCGACAAAAGTCAATTTCTATTTTCGCTGCATGAAAAAACAGGAGCGGGTTCAGTTTATAATGCACGAGTTAGAAAAGCGCTACCCCAATCCACCTATTCCGCTCAACCACAAAGATGCATACACCATGTTGATAGCCGTTTTGCTATCGGCCCAATGCACCGATAAACGCGTCAACCTAATTACTCCTATACTCTTTAAGCGGGCCGATACTCCTCAAAAAATGATTCGGCTAAGTGTAAAAGAAATTGAAGACATTATCAGGCCATGTGGACTATCACCGGCCAAATCGAAAGCAATTCATCGCCTATCAGAAATTATTCTTGAAAAACATCAAGGGAAAGTACCTAACACATTCAAAGACTTGGAAGCACTGCCCGGT
>CAYQRR010000163.1:0-6038 GCA_964419635.1 uncultured Chitinophaga sp.
AAAACCAAACACTGCATCTTGTCCATATTGCGGAATAATAATGCCAGACTTTTTTCCTTGTTTAACCGGGAAAAATGCAAATGGCACACATAAGGGAGTGGGCACATCACCTACCCAAAGGTTGGCGGGGCCGGTTACCAATACCTTGTTGGGAACTACTTTCACCTTTTTTGCTTTAAAGTAGAAGTGCGGATGTTCCAAATCGCAGGTGGTGTAAAGAGTTGATTTTCCATACCACTCATCATATTCGTTCTTTTTTATTTCAGCGCTATGTAAATAGGCATCCCCCTCTTGTGTAGTCACATCATATACTTTCCCTTTCTTGGTCTTAAAATTATAGAGCATTTTTCGCGAGCGGTATTCTTTTTCTCCATCGCTGAATACCGGTTTCCCGGTTAGTGCGCCAGTGCTATCGGGGGTGCCTTCGCTGGTAAGTGTAAATGAAGTCCAGTCAAAATCAATGGCGTTGGCCTTGAGCTTAATTTTCTGATAGTTTACATCACCACTGTTGTAGAGTATCATGCGTTTGGTTGACATATCATACACAATGGAGTCCTCTGCTTTGTAAGTAATGATGTCCTGTATTTCCCCCTGCTCGTTCTGCGATATGGTATCGTTCCCTGCGGTGGTATCTGTAACAAAAGCGATTGTGCTGTCGTTTAAGAGAGTGGAATCTGCATTTGACCGAGATATCGAATCTGAAACCAAAACAACTTTTCTTCGAAGCAAGCTGTCTGCCGCCTGCGGATATTCAGTTTGTCTTTGTTGTGGAATTTTAGCCGCATTTGCATTCAGTATATTAGACAGTATAAAGAATGCTGTGGCAAAAAACTGAAACTCTTTACGAAGAACAGGCTGTAAGTAGAAGTATATTTGGAATGAAATTTTCAAGTGCGAAAGCTTGAATAAACAATTTTGTCACGGTTTTTGCTGTTTACAGCAATTCAATCCGTCAAAAATAAAAATTCAGAAACGTGAGAATACATCACATATTGCTTTGCCTTGCGATTTTCACATTCACATCGCTAACGCTTCGTGCACAGGTTAAATTGAAAACAGTGGTTATTGATGCAGGTCACGGAGGCAAAGACCCCGGGGCTATCGGTAGTGGAAAAACCAATGAAAAAGATATCGCCTTAGTGGTGGCGCTAAAACTGGGCGATTACATTACCAAGAATTTTCCGGATGTGAATGTGGTATATACCCGTAAAACAGATGTGTTTTTGGAATTACACGAGCGTGCTGAAATTGCCAACAAAACAAAAGCTGATTTATTTATTGCCGTACACGTAAACTCCAGTACCAATGCTGATGCTTACGGAACCAGTTGTTATGTGTTGGGTTTGCACCGCACAGAGGCAAACTTAGAAGTAGCCAAACGAGAAAATGCTGTTATCAACTTGGAGGATGACAAGGATAAAAATTACGAATTTGATCCTAATAGTCCCGAGGGGCACATTATCATGAGCATGAAGCAGAATGCGTTTTTGGATCAGAGTATTGACATTGCTTCTAAAGTAGAAAATCAGTTTGAGAATTATGCAAAACGAAAAAGTTTAGGCGTAAAGCAGGCTGGTTTTTATGTATTATATAAAACCACCATGCCGAGCATTTTAGCTGAGATTGGATTTATATCTAACGCGGAAGAAGAAAAATATCTGAATAGCGTAAAAGGGCAGGATTTGATTGCTACCTCACTTTTCAACGCATTCAAAGATTATAAGATTGAACTGGAAGGCAGCGAAGGTGCGCAGTTTGCCTATGAGCAAGCTTTAATGAACCAATCGAACACAGTAAACGTGGCTGCTGCTACTAAAGCAACAGAGACTAATGCCACGCCTCCTGTCAAAAACGTGGAACCGATAGTAGTCAAGTCGGAAAGCAATATAGGGGTAAAAAGCGAATCGGCTCCTGTGGCAGAATCTACAGCTGTAACGATTAGTAGCGGGGCAAAAGTCCGTAAACCGATTGAAAATTCGAGCGGAGGAGGTAAGACTGTGAAAGAGGCTACACCCACCAGTGAACTGGAGCCTATTAAGGTGGTTGGAATTACCGACACCAACCCGTTTGATACCATGAGTATGGCTACCTTAAACAAGTTGAATGCTGCCGGCAAAAATTCGGGCAATACCAAACCTGTCGCTACCAATACTCCTGTTGTTTCATCTGCTACTACTACCTCCAAATCTACCACCACCCCTTTAGCCAGTGTTGCTGAGGTGGCCGAATCCAATAAGTCTTCTCTGGTACCTGACCATAAAGTGGAATCCGGGACGGTTTTCAAAATCCAGCTGTTTGCCTTGAAGGGTGAATTGAAAGAATATGAAAAGGTATCCAAATTGTTTAAGGTTCTCTCCGCAGAGGTTCTGCCGAATGGATTTGTTCGGTATTATGGAGGTAATGTTAAGTCCGCTTCGGAAGCCAAAGCTTTGTTAGAGGTGGCTAAGGGTGCGGGGTATTCCGCGGCCTTTATTGCCGGTTTTAAAGAAGGTAAACGTATGTCTGCCGATGAATTGAAGTCTGCCGGACTCTGATTTTTTTTACTCTCTTTGTCGCATCTGATTTTCTTCAAAAATCAATCTGAAAAATATGTTGCTATTGGATGGTAAAAAACTTGCAGATGAGTTAAAATCTGAAATTAAAACAGAAACAGAATCATTAATGGCAGCTGGCGGGCATAAGCCTCATTTAGCTGCCATTTTAGTAGGGAACGATGGAGGCAGTCTCACTTATGTAGGGCACAAAGTAAAAGCTTGCGAACAGGTAGGTTTCAAGTCTACTCTGCTTCATTTTGAGGATAGTATTTCGGAAGAACAATTGCTCAGCGAGGTTAAAAAGTTGAATGCTGATGAAGATGTTACCGGCTTTATTGTTCAGTTGCCATTGCCGAAACATATTAATGCCGACAGAGTCATAATGGCAATCGACCCAAGGAAAGATGTGGATGGTTTTCATCCGGTCAACGTAGGTAAAGTTACTCTAGGATTGCCTGCATATGTATCCGCTACTCCACTTGGAATTACAAAAATTTTGGAGCGGTATGGAGTAGAAACATCCGGTAAGCATTGCGTGGTTATTGGGCGAAGCAACATTGTAGGTCGTCCAATGAGCATTTTACTTAGCGGGCAGTCTGCTACCGGAAATGCCACCGTAACCGTGTGCCACTCGCGCACTAAAAATCTTCGCGAAATTACCTTGCAGGCAGATATCATCGTAGCGGCATTGGGCAAACCTGAATTTTTGACTGCGGATATGGTAAAAGAGGGCGCGGTAGTTATAGATGTGGGCACCACTCGTGTTGTTGACGATACGGCAAAGGCTGGATGGCGATTAAAAGGCGATGTCAAATTTGAGGAAGTCAGTAAGAAATGCGCTGCCATTACGCCCGTACCAGGTGGGGTGGGACCCATGACGGTAGTGTCGCTATTGCTTAATACACTAAAAGCGGCAAAGCATGAAGTGCAATAGAGTTTTTGCGGTAGCTGTGTCGCTTCTGATTCTGTCGGCTTGTAACACCCAACAAGACCAAAATACAGCAATAGAAACTATCCCCGAAGGTAAAGTTGCTTTTTCGGATACAGCCTCCTCTTCTGTGAAGGTTTTTGATAATAACGGACGAGTTTGCATACAGCAAACCAATACCTACTACGAGTTAGTAGACGCCTATGAAGGTTCCTCTCGCATGCCTCTTTTATTGAAGATTACACGAACCGATTTGTGTTTTGCAGATTCTGTAAACAAAAATAAAGTGTATCAGATTTCAGCAAAAAGTGTGATGGATACGAAGGAGATAAAATGGGATGCGCAGTTGGTGGCCACAGACATTAATCTGAAAGATAATAGCAATACTTTATTGGCCGTGCATGAAGGAACAGGCGAGGAGGAGGATTTGATTTCCCGATTTAGCCTTTTGACGGGTAAAGAGATTTTCAATTGTTCCTATGGTGATTTACGAGTGTCCATCCCCAATGTAAAGGACAAGCGTTTTTTGGGTTACATATCCAGAAACGCGGTGGGTAATCCTATCAAAGAAAAAGGAGAGGAAAACCTAATTGGTATCATCAATTATTCAACTAGTCAGAGGGCAGTTTCATCCGCTAAAATCTTATTGAAGCGATCTGGTTTAAGTTCTGCTATACCCGCCTATACACCGGAAATGATTCTTGTAGCTTCCAATGCCAACGTATCCACTATTGAAGATGGTAAAATGGCTATTCTGATGAAAGCAGATGAAAAGTTTCAGCCGACTGATGTAAAAGACTTCGCGCTGAAACTTACCTTTTATTACGGTACGGATAATGAATACACTGAAATTTCCATTCCGGTAGAAAACGATCTATTACAACTAAGCAAAGCACAATACGATTCGGACATCTTTATCATCCAATAAGTCTGAGTAAACTTTAGGTCATAATTCTCGTATTATCATCTACTTTAATTCTTACCTTTCTGTCTGAATAATTTAAGCACGCAAAAAAATGTATCATACATGAGAAATCTTTTCCTGCTATCTCTTTTGTTGTCCTCTTACTTCGCTTTTTCACAAGTGCCGCAAGCGGTCAATTATCAGGCAGTGGCGCGCGATGCGTTCGGTAATCCTTATACTAACAAAAATATAGCTGTGCGCATCACTATTACCGAAGGTATTGCGCCCGGATTTACCGACTATCAGGAAACACACACTGCCATTACTAACCAGTTCGGATTATTTACACTTAAAATAGGTTTGGGGAATCCCATTCTAGGGTCTTTCCCAAATATAGATTGGAGCACAGGCAACAAATACCTACTAGTAGAATACGATCCCAATGGAGGAACTAATTTTCTGAATATGGGTTCCTCGCAATTGTTGAGCGTTCCTTATGCTTTATATGCTGAAACCTCCGGCACAACAGCCGCTACCGGCCCACAGGGGCCTACCGGTCCTACCGGCCCTGCGGGTGCCACCGGATTGAAGGGGACTACCGGCCCTACAGGAGCTACCGGACCGGCTGGTCCAATTGGAAATTCAGGTGCAACCGGTCCGCAGGGATTGCAGGGTAATACAGGACCTGCTGGCCCCACAGGTGCAGCGGGGGCAATTGGTGTAACAGGTCCTACAGGAAATACCGGATCCGATGGCTTACTCGGTCCACAAGGCCCGCAAGGTGTGCAGGGAAATACCGGTCCGCAGGGATTACCTGGAACTACCGGGCCTACTGGCGATACGGGTCCCGCTGGCCCACAAGGGATACAAGGAGTTACCGGTCCGCAAGGGCTACAAGGTTTAGCGGGTGCAACCGGAGTGGATGGTGCGCAGGGTTTGCAGGGAGTAACTGGACCACAGGGTAACACCGGTGCGGATGGCCCAACAGGACCGCAAGGATTACCTGGAAACACCGGACCTACCGGCTCACAAGGCGACCCTGGTCCAATTGGTCCTCAAGGTATTCAGGGAGCAACGGGACCGCAGGGCTTGCAAGGAACTACAGGGCCAACTGGTCCCCAGGGCTTGCAAGGTATCATTGGCGCTACCGGTCCACAAGGCGATACAGGGCCGGTTGGTCCTCAAGGACTACAAGGTGTAACAGGAGCTACCGGATTGCAGGGAACTACCGGTCCCATTGGTATCACCGGACCCACAGGTGCACAGGGAGTTGCTGGGATAAATGGTTCAACCGGTCCAACGGGAGCCACTGGTGCTGGAGGTGGTGCCACCGGTCCAACCGGTCCGCAAGGCGTTACAGGAGTTCAGGGTAACACGGGGGCCACAGGACCTCAGGGAGTAACAGGTGCAAATGGAGCAACTGGTCCACAAGGTAACACTGGTGCCACAGGTCCACAAGGAATTACAGGTGCTCAGGGTAACACAGGCGCCACAGGACCACAAGGCGTTACAGGTGCAAATGGAGCAACTGGTCCACAAGGTAACACTGGTGCCACAGGTCCACAAGGAATTACAGGTGCTCAGGGTAACACAGGCGCCACAGGACCACAAGGCGTTACAGGTGCAAATGGAGCAACTGGTCCACAAGGTAACACTGGTGCCACAGGTCCAC
>CAYQRR010000164.1:0-6011 GCA_964419635.1 uncultured Chitinophaga sp.
ATTAACTACCAATGACCCAGCAGGACCATGTCCTGCGGAGTTTGCTGATAGAGTGATTACGGTGGATACCAGACCTACTGTGGATGCCGGACCCGATATCACAAGATGTGATAATACTCCTTTTGCGGATATACTAATGACCGGTGCTACTGCAGGAGGCACTTTTGGTTCCACACAATGGGTAGGGGGAATAGGTTTAGGAGTATGGACTCAAAATATCAACCCTGCAGCAGCCTATTTCTCTCCTAGTGTAATAGGCAATTCATTGAATCTCACCCTCCGTGTGTTTGGAAGCGGAGGTTGTACCGGTGTAAACGTTACGGATACTCGATTAATGCGTTGGGGACAAACCCCTACTGTAGATGCTGGTCCAAATATCAGTTTATGTAACAATGCTGCGGTAATTGATATAACCGGTGCATCGAGTAGTGGTTCTCATGGTGCACTAAACTGGGTTTACAATTCAATTGGTGGTGCAGCATCTATCACCAATGGTGCCGCTTCCATTACCCCTGAGTTGACACCAAGTTCTGCTGCCGGTAATGGAACCATGACGATAACAGCTACAGGTATTCACGGTTGTATTGGAGTTAACCCTACCGATGTGATGAATGTGAGTTGGGGAAGTGATCCTTCTGTAAATGCGGGTCCAGATCAAACAAGTTGTTCTGCATATCCGGTAGTAGTCAATGGATCAGCAATTAGTTATAGTTCCATTACATGGACATCTTCCGGAACCGGAACCTTCTCCGATGCTACAATTGAGGATCCATTATATTATCCAAGCTCAAGTGATATTACTAATGGCAGTGTGGTGTTGACGTTAACGGTGTCGGCCATTACACCTTGTGTGGGCACCAGCTCTGATAATGTAACAGTTACATTCAACAATACATGTGTGAACGTATGGTTAGGCAACTCTATCGACTGGCACGACCCGGGGAACTGGTCTTTGAACGCGGTACCAAATAGTTGTGCAGCGGATGTTCAGATTCCTGTTACTGCCAACGATCCAACTGTATTTGTTCCGGTGAGCGTGGGTAATATTCAGGTGTTTAACAACGTTACGGTGAACCTACATGACGACATATTAGTTTGCAAAAACTTAACCATGGGAGGCTCTAACTCGATTGTTTCTGTTGGTATAGCTACTCCTAAATACGTTCGCATGGTAGGTAATAGCAATCAAACTATTCTGGGAACAGGAAATATTGAAAACCTTGCGGTTGAAAACAGTGGAATTTCTCCGAATAACACAGTGTCGCTTACCAACCTGGCCAATATTGGTATATACAGACAGTTGAGACTTGCCAGCGGTAAATTGTCTAACGTATCAGGTGGAGTGGTGACCTTGCTATCGGATGCTGCCAGAACTGCAATACTCAACGATTTCTGTGGTACTTGCACCGGAACCTACGATGGCCCGGTTACTGCACAGCGCTACATTTCTAATGGTGTTGTGAATGACCAACATTACATTTCATCACCGGTGAATACACCATCATTTGGTGATATCGGTGTGCCGCTGTTGGGGGCGGATGATGTGTTCGTGACCCCAAGCGCAAACTGTGATGAAGATTTTCTTGCTCAGGGTTCAAACTACGGTAACATATTTGAATGGGTAGAAAATGTCCCGGATGTTTCTTGTTTACTGAGCGGTTGGAAAGTGCAATCTTCCGGTATTATGGACAACGGTAAAGGATATTCGGTCTACCTCCAGAGTGGCAGTACGATTGACCTGACAGGAACTCCAAACACAGGAAATAAAACAATCGGTGGACTTACCAATACCGGTTACCCTACCGGAAATATTGAAAGCTGGGTAGTGGAACCTGGGTGGAATTTGATTGGAAATCCGTTTGCCTCCGGATTGTGGCTAAACACGCCACACCCGAATGTTGACCCTACTATTCATGTATGGCATACTTCCGGTACTTACACCGGCACTTATCAGCCGGCTACTATTGGAAGTATTTCGGCTACGGCTCACTTGGCACCCTTCCAGGCGTTTATGGTCCGTGTTACCAACCCGGGCACTACATCATTCACATTTCAGCAGAGCGAGCGCGAAGAGCAGGAGAATCCATTCTTTATGCAAATGGGCGGCAGCACCCTGCAAGTGGACGTAACCGGAAATGGATTTTCGGACGTAACTTATGTGAACTATCAGCCCATATCAACCAACGGATATGATATGGGGTTAGATGCCGATAAAATCAGAAGTCGTGCGCATCAACCTACCATATATACCTTGATGAATGCAAATGATACCAAGCGGATGGCTATTAACTCCTTCAGTGATGTAGTGGCTTCTCCAACCGTTCCGCTTGGATTGATGCCGGGAGATGATGGTAACTTTACATTCACCGCATCGGGTCTAAATTCTTTTGATCCAACTGTGTTAGTTTATCTGGAAGATAAGAAGACAAATGCACCTTGGCAGAACTTCCGACACATTCCATCTTATAGCTTTACTCAGGTGGATACAGAGGATCATAATAGATTCGTGTTACACTTTACACCACCCGCTGAAATTTCTACTGTCAACTCCACTTGTAACGGGGATGGCGCTATCAGCATTATTCAACCGGGCATTGCAAACTGGAACTATGCTATTACCGATGCGCAATACAATATTGTGGGATCCGGAGTACTGAACAGCACAACCGCTGTAAACGTGAATCAGTTAGAAGCAGGAGTATACACGCTTACCTTGACCGACAACATGGGCTATGTGGTTGTTAAAAATATCACGGTAGGCGGTGCCAATACAATTGACGCAACATTCACTATGAGCAACTCCGCTTCTGAAGTTTACCAGGACGTTACTTTCAGTAATAGTACGCCAAACGCAGTTGACTACGAGTGGGAGTTTGGTGATGGCACCATCATAACAGGTGTAGCAAATCCTGTATACTCATTCAGCGAACCGGGTGTATATACCGTTACACTTACAGTTACAAACAGTGATGGTTGCACCAGCACCAGCACACAGACGATCACCATTAGTGAGTCCACTACTGGCCTGCAGAATCTACCCGATGGGGCTGTAAACATTTTCAGTTTCAGAAATTATGTAGCAGTAGATTTTAGCAAATTGCAGGCCGTGGATGCCACCATCCAGGTGTTTAACCTGATTGGACAGGAAATCTCTAATGAAAAGTTTAGTCTCTCTACCATCTATCGCAAGGATATATTAGATGTGGAGGCTGCTTATGTAATCGTTAAGGTGAAAAATAGCAACGGATTTATGACGAAAAAGGTATTTGTATCTAGCCGATAATTATTCTTTAACACCAGCTTAAAAAGGGAGGTCCGAACGGCCTCCCTTTTTATTGCCCTACAGTCCATTTGGAAATTCCCATTAAGAGGCTACATTTGCCACCCTTTTAAAAACCAACCGCAATATTGCGGACCAAACCCAAAAAGCAGATAAACATGCTAAGTCAGTACGAAACCGTATTTATCCTGACTCCTGTGTTGTCGGAAGATGACGCCAAAAAGACGATTGCAGCTTATGCAGATCTCTTAAAGTCCCAGGGAGCCGAGATTGTTCACGAAGAAATTTGGGTAATAAAAAACCTCCGTTATCCTATTAAAAATAAAACGACAGGTATCTATCATTTAATTGAGTATAAAGGCACCGGTAAGGCGATTGATACGCTAGAGGTAGCATTTAGACGCGATGAGAACGTTTTGCGTTTTTTGACCGTTAAACTCGACAAATACGCCATCAAATACAACGATGACAAGCGTGCCGGATTGGTAGGAAGAAACAAAAAAGTTAAAACCGTAAAAGAGGAGGCAGCCGTATGAAACCAAAAGGAGATATCAAGTATTTAACCGCTACCAAAATCGGTTTAATCAAGAAAAAATATTGCCGCTTTAAAAAGAACGGCATTAACTACATCGACTACAAAGACCCCGAGTATTTGCTGAAGTTTATAAACGAACAAGGTAAAATTTACCCACGCAGATTGACCGGAAACTCCTTGAAGTTTCAGCGTAAAATGGCTCAAGCTATCAAACGTGCCCGTCATATTGCCATTTTACCTTATGTAGCAGATTTGCTGAAATAGAAATGGTTTCACCACAAAAGATTTAAAACAATGGAAGTAATACTTTTAAAAAACGTAGAGAAGTTAGGCTATGCGGACGATATCGTTAAAGTTCGTCCGGGTTATGCGCTTAACTATTTAATCCCTCAGGGTTTTGCGGTTATCCGTAATGCAAGCAGTGAAGCACTGCTGGCAGGACGTGTGAAAGGTCTTGAAAAAAGAGAAGCAAAATTATTGAGCCAGATCAATGAAATTTCAGCCCGACTGCAAGCAAATCCTATTAAAATAGGTGCTAAGGTGGGAACTACCGGAAAGATTTTTGGAAGCGTATCTTCCTATCACATTGCTGAGGCTATCAAAAACCAATGCGCTGTAGAGGTGGATCGTAGAAAAATATCAATTGTGGAAGGCGAAGTGAAGCAACTCGGCAACTACAATGCAGAAGTTGGTTTAGGTGCCAGCCACAAAGTAAATGTAGCTTTTGAAGTAGTAGCTGAATAAGTTCTTTTACTTTACACAAAAACAAAAAGCCCTGTCCTTTAGACGGGGCTTTTTGTTTAGCTTTTCATGTTGTCAAATTGTAGGGGAAATCCATAGTCTCCGTGTCGGAGTATAGCCATAACAAATTGCAAATCGTCAATTTTCTTACCGCTAACACGAATGAGATTGTCCATTTTTTGCGGTTGCACTTTCGCTCCTGAATCTTTAACAGCGTTCAGAATTTTCTTAATGGCTTCTGGGTCTAAACCATTTTTTAACTTGATGTCTTTTTTGACAGTGGCTCCGCTTGGGTAGTGCTCTTTACTCACATCGTAGCTTCGGGGGTCTATTCCTTGTTTGCTTCCCCGAACGATAATGATATCTGTAACAGTTTTTATCTGCATATCGTTTGCTGCAGTAATATGGATAGTAAGGTCTTTTTTGCTGAAGTCAATTTCGATGTGACTACCGTGAAAATCATAACGGTTGAGCACTTCTTTTTTGGCCACGTTAATGGCGTTTTCTACTACCTGTGGGTCTACGTTACTTACTATATCGAAGCTAGGCATATGATTGGTTTTATGATTTCAAACACGATTTCAGATGTAGCTGTTACTTCATTTGTCCTTTGAAAAATGCATTCCCCTGGGCGTTGATTCGGTTTACAAATTCTTGACCATCTTTTTTGAAAATTACATAGCCCGTGCTATCACCTAAGTAGTAATCGCCCGACAGGAACTCGCGTCCATTTTGAAGCCACATAATCATCCCAGCTTTTGGAGCATTTGTTTTTGGGGCGGTTTTATTATCAAAGAAATTTATGAATAGCGGAACGCTTCTTCCTTCAGCGCTTAAACTCCCACCCTTACCTCGGAGCATGACAATATCCATAGATGTGGTGGAGTCGCGGAGCGATAGAAACGTTTTAGATGGGAGCGCAGTTTGTGCATCGGAAATAACCACAAAAAGCAGGAGGCATACAGAGTAAATATATTTCATAATGGTGTTTTCAAATTTGGGTTGCAAATATTGGTCCATAATAGAATCAATCATGGGTAGGTAGATAGTTTTTTTGAAGTGTTAAATTTTTTATCCCAGTGATAAGTGTCTTTAAAGACCGTATAACCTCGTCCGAAGGTCTCTACATCCGTTAATCGCGTAATGGGGACATACCAAAATTCTGCGGTGCATTTTTCGTGTTCAACTGACAGTGTGAAATACCCATGTTTAGAAAACTGACACCAACGATGATGAGGGTTGAGGTTTCTGCTAATGTTTTGTACCAGTGGAATAAATCCTGCCGGCACACCGGCTTCTTTCATGTTTACACGAGAAATGCTGGGGCCTGCAATTTCTACACCTACGGCACCTGCTGCTGTTCTTTTGTTGTATCGTTGTTTGTCCTTGGGGCTGCCCGTCATGTTCATCACAAAACTCATATGCACATCGCCCGTAAGCACAACCGTATTTAGT
>CAYQRR010000165.1:0-6010 GCA_964419635.1 uncultured Chitinophaga sp.
TTTACTCCCCCGGTACTTCGGATTTATTCAGCTTACCATACTCGTCAATGATTCTTACCACTTCATCCATTTCTAAAAGTCCAACCCATCCCTCCACATCTTCTTTAGTAAAGTCAACGATTAACCCTTTTGCTTTGTAATCAGTCATCAACCCGGCATAAACAATGGCAACGGAATAGTTAAACTGAGTACCCGCATCGTTAGCGTTTGACTTTAGCGGATCGCTGCCAATATATTCACCTAAGTACTTAGTGAAATAAAATTTGCCAACGTCCAACGTCCTTTCTTTTCCTCCGAGTTGTAATGTGATTGTTTTCATTAGTTAGTATATTTTAGGATTCTGTGTCGTTTAATGTGCCGTCACCTTCCAAATTCCATGTGAACTTTGAAACCTGGCCATCTGACCCGTCAAACTGAGTAGATGTGAAAAAGCAGTCACCAGACATTCTAACAAGCTCACCGGCTGTAAATGATTCAAAAGCCTTGTTTCTGAGGATAAATTCACACCTTGTCCTGTCAAGCTGAAAGGCCAAAGCCTCGTTATAGCTTAACTCAGAATTGGTAGGCTCTGCATTAAATACGGCAGTACCGTTTAGTTTAAAGTCTGCCACCTGCACACCTTTGAACGTACCGCACTTAGTCTTTGAAGTGTTAACGTCATTTGATACGTCTAAAAAAACTGTTTCCTCACATACCATTGTCTTAAAGTCGCCGGTATTTTTCTGCCTGATGAGTAACTCTATGTCACTCCCCTGAATTGTTGTTGCCATTGCTGTCTATTTTTATTGTTGAAATACGTATTGATTCCATCTTGAAACTTTCCTGTAATATTTTTTCACCCCGTCAAACTCATACAGATAGTCATAGTTTTCCCTTTCTACATTGTGTATCTGTAATCCTGACGGTTTGGTTAATTCGTTTTGTCTTGTGGGTAGTATTAGCTGACAGATAGCGTTATCAATCGTTTCACATACCGACCTGTCAATATTGTTCTCGAATGTTGTGACTATATCAGTGATCACAACTATATTATCTGCGAAATACTGCTTAGTGTTGTCACCTGTGCCACCTTCAGCCCTTAGTAGTACATAATTCACACTTGGATTCTCAGGGGCATCTTCAACATAAACCTCAACGCCTGTTCCTGCCTGACCGTTTAACAGGTTATACCATGCGGTTATAATATCGTTGGTAGTAGCTTTCACAGTTTGGTATTATCCAGTACGTTGTTTATGTTTTTAATCAGCATCTTTTCAATCACACCCCTTTGCTTGAAGAAAAACGGCCTCGGTATTATACCTCCGTTTTTCTTTATTCCTTTGCCTTTAAACTGAATAGCATACTCAGCCAATTCACCAGGCACATCAACTTTTGTTACCGTTCCCCACTCGATAAAGGGTGAATAATTTGCGTTACTTATCACACTTGCACCCCATGAAGGAGAAATATCAGCCGTTATGTTCTGTCTTAGTTTCCCCAAATCAACAGGCGCATCCCTTTTAGAGAATGCCACCCACTTTTGCGCAGCGTCTTTAATCTCGCCTAATACTTCTTTGTGTACCTCTTTTGATACACTATTAAGCCTTGCCTGCAATTCCTTTACTCCTGCTATGTTTATCTTAAAATTCAATTACCCCTTGCCTCTGCTGTTATGATCCAGTAAAATCTTTTTTCGTTCTCTTTCTCGATACTGTTCACACTATACCTTTTCCCATCGTATGTCAGTTTCCAGTTCCCCGTTGGTTTGAAGTCAGGTCTAAACCTTACTTTAAACTGTTTAGTTTGATTTATAGCCGTTCTCCCTTGTGCATTCGCCTTACTTGATGAAGAGCTTAAAACCTCTGCCCATACATTATATTTAGTCACCGATTCTGTCCAACCGTTGGCCGTTCTTGTTGATACCCATTTCTCCAGTCTTATCTTACTCATTAAGCCAGCCATGTCCAAGCTCTTTTAAAAGGTGCTACCGTATGCTTAGCCCTTGCGCCCAATACACCTATTATCCTGTTCTCGTACCAATCAGCCACTTGCTGCATTATTCCCAAACGGATCTCATCTGGGCAATCTTCATATCCCGCATCGTAAATAGCCGTCATTTTATCGCTCATTGGTTCTTCTAAATGCAGGAAATCAAAACACCTTGTAACTATCACAGATTCACCGTAAGCAGTACCTTCTTTATCCGTTAAACTTGTGAAATCCTGAATAGGGCCGTAAGGAAGTTCTATATCACCAGCATTATTGGTTAGTAATACCTTCCATGTATGGAATACAACAGACACACCGCAATACTTTTCTATCTTTTGCCTTGCTGCACTTATCATCGTATTTATCAGCGTATCATCAAAAGCAAAATCACTAAGGCTCTCCGTTGTGCTTTCCTCTTCGTCAACAAAACCCTCCAATCTGAGGTAATCCTTCATTTCCTGCAATGTCACAGGCTCTTCGGGCAACCCTGATTCAGTAGTTATGTCCTTAATGTCGTATATCAGATTCTGGTTATTCATCTTGCTTTTTTAAATAGGGGAGAGGAATAAAACTCCCCCCGCCTATACTAACCCACAACCACACTCTTAGCTTTCAAGAGCTGTCTTAGCATCACCGAAATCACCGTAGATGATTCTGTCTGCACGGTCAGCAGCCATTGAGATTCTTTCTTCAATTACCACAGTAACAAGGTTCTTAATTGCATCGTCCTGATCCTGATCGAAGAAGCGAACTGACAAAGGAGTACGTACAGCGAACTTCACCTTAGTAAAGTCACCCAGATAGAATTTGTCAGTAGTTATCGCAGTATGAGGAACGATTGAAACTCCAAACAGGTTAGGAGTAACCTGGTTAGGAGAACCAAACACATAGTTACCATCAGCGTCTTTTGTCAGCAACAGGGCTGCATAGTCAGACGGATAAACCAAGCAAGCGTTAGCACGGCTTGAAGGATTGGCAATCCTTAACTGTGTCCAAGCTGCAACCATTACATCATAGTTATTCGCTTCTATTGTACCTGTAAACAGGGCAGACAGCGCAGAAGGTGTACTGTAAGCAGTAGAGTTGAAAGTCTGGTTAAGACCCAAGAACTCACCACCGGCGTTATTGGTTAATACCTTAGTATCTTCCAAAGCCAACAGCTCTTCAACACCAACACCTGAGATTTCAGACTGCATCCATGCAATATCTTGCAGGTACTCTTCAGGCACTTTGTAGTAATGTGCAATCTTAGTGTAAGGAACTACGGTCTTTACCCAGTCACGATCTGACTGAGGCTTTGCAGCACCGGCAGCCACACTTGTTGGCGCACCTTCGCCGCCGTTATCCCTTACAACGTAAGTGTCCTGTCCGATAGGGGCAGGTACTACACGGCACAGATCACGGACATGCTGTACTTCGTAACCCTTACGGCCTGGCTCCCACAAAGCAGAACCATGCTGAAATGCGGGAGTACCGCTAACACTCAGGTTGGAGTTTGCACCGATATTGCCAACAGTCTTTACTTCAAAGGCAATAGCCCTGCGACCATTAGCATTATAGTTCTTCAGTTCTTTTTCAAACTCACCCAGGGCTTTACCAATTGCATCCTGTGCGTTTGTTCCTTTTACTTCCAGTTTCTTAGCGTTGGCGATCTGCTCGTCAATCCACTTTTGGTTTTCGGCCATTGCTTTTTCAGCGTCAACCTTAAACTTTTTCAGGTCGCTAAGTTCGCCTTCGTACTTTTCAGCCAACTTCTTTTCAGCTACTTCCAGATGACCTTTGATCTGATCAGCAGCCTTTGTACCCATTTTACTTTCTACCTCTGACAAAGCACCTTTCAGGGCTTCCATTTCTTCAGGGGTAAATCCTTTCTTTTCACTCATCGTTAATAATTTTACGTTAAACCAATTTTGTTATTATGCTCCAATCTCTACTGCTCGGCTCATTCTCTTGAGTGGTAATAACCGGCTCCTGCATGAGTGATTTCAGTTCTTTTATTTTGTTTTCGATTAGATTAAACCTTTCGTCTGAATACTTGCCTTTTCTTAACATAAGGTCAAGCAACTGCAAAGCATCTCCATTCGACTTTGCTTCTTTTATTCCTAACATGGGAGTATCTTCGTTAGCACCCCAACGGGTCAAAGTGGAATATTCCCAAAGCTTCCATTCTGTAACCTCCCGCACATCGTCCTTCATTGACCACTTGATAGCGTTCACCCCGATTGAATGCTCTAACGTCTTTCCGTGTTCTGCATACAGCTTGTAATCCTCGTAAATGTCACGGCTGATCTGTTTTTTCATGTTCAACTGGCCAAGCATCTCTAAATACTTACCGTTCTGCTTTCCTTCAATGGGAACACCCAGTAAAATATCACCGTGATTCAGCAGCCATTTTACCCGCTTAAATCCTTCCCTCAATGTTTTATCAAAAGACCCTTCCTTTGATATGTCGTTATCACTATCCACATTGCCTATCGCATTGGCAGCAACAAGTACCCTACCTTTTTCGTCAAGGTCTTTTATCTGGCTGTTAAAATCTTTATACTGTTTCATACTCACTATTTCTTTGGTATCAATCGTCCGTTTTCATCTCTTTTAGCTGTTATAGCAATCGTACACCGGCAGTTTATCGTACTGGCTGCACTTGCTTTCGGATCACCCGGGAACATTAGTTTATCTCCATTTCTCGGATCAATAAAAGCCGCATCATAATCAATCACAGTCCCGTCTAACTTCCTGTGGTTTGCGTGATCTTCAGGGTCTGTCCCCCTCGTCCTCATATCCATTGCAGCAATCCATTCTTTCTGTTGCTCAAATTCAAATGTTGAACCGGCAGCCATCGTACCCGTGTTACTTGCCCTTGTGGTTTCTGTCCTCACTATCCTTGCGGCCTGCGTCCTGCTGAGTGGTAAGTCTTTTAATGCTCTGACCGTTTCATCTACTCCCCATCCTTCGTTATAGGCAGTTTCAAGTGTCTTTAATAAGACTTTCCTTGTGTACTCTCCGACTTCGTAAGTGATCTTGTCAAGTAAAAACCTGTACAGGTAATTTTTGATGAACTCAATCCATACCTCGTTAAACCCGAAACCTTTACTTTGCCTTTTCTCCCTTAAAAACTCACTATGCTGCATCCTCGCAAACCGTAACCCCACTTTTAGGTATAAGTCCTCGATCACATCAGGAAGAGTGCCTGTATCTATTTTCTCACTCAGGTACTTACTGCCCGCATCTAACCCATTATTCTGTATAACAGCTATCAAAGAACTAATTGTGCCATCCAGTGCCTTTTTTACTTTAGGGAAGTAATTGAGTTCATACCTCCTTTGTAAAACCGCATTCCGTCTGGCTATTTCCTTTTTGTTCA
This sequence comes from uncultured Chitinophaga sp., assembly GCA_964419635.1. Classification (GTDB taxonomy): domain Bacteria; phylum Bacteroidota; class Bacteroidia; order Chitinophagales; family LD1; genus Bog-950. Next base: position 5,333 of record CAYQRR010000165.1, read on the forward strand.
TTCAACCGTTTTGCGTATTGCATCCTGATAAACTTCATTCTCTCAATCTCCTGCCTGCACCCTTGCCTTTCTTTCTCAGTCATAGGGTACTTTCTATATATTAGCTTCCTCGTTTGCCTGTCCAAGTGTTTCATCAATTACATTATATCCGTCTATTGGCTGATAACCCGAAGGGATCATCACTTCATCCAATCCAGGCTGACCTTCCTCGTAATCCATACCCATCAAATCCAGTTTATACCTCCATGACACCGGTAGCTCTTTCACCCATTGCCACTTAGTTTGCAGGTCATCTTGTAATTCTGTGAATACTGATAAATCGTAATCCACAATAATATTCTGTCCCTTGTACCCCCAATCGTTTCTGAGCTTCCTATTCAGATGTTCCCTGAATGAGTTTAACTGTGGCAAAGCACAACGCATAGTCAGGGCTTTCTCTCCCTCTTTCTGGTTGTTGAATGTTTTGTTATCCGGATCATTAAGTAGCTGCGAAGGCACACCGTAAACATTACAGAACCTTCTTAAACTCCATTTCTCGCTTTCTACGATTCCCAAGTCAACAGGGGAGAGGCCGATGTCTATTGAATTCATCCGATAGCCCGATGTGGCAACCTTGTTCGCATTATAACTACCCGAATACTCCCGACCCTGAATTATGGCCTTTATCTGTTGGGCTTG
>CAYQRR010000166.1:0-5954 GCA_964419635.1 uncultured Chitinophaga sp.
GTTACACTCATTGCCGAAAATGCCTGCCACTGTCGCGATACCATTACCGGACAAGTAGTGGTAGATACCGCAGCCGGCCCCGACATCAGTTGTCCGGCTACAGTTTGTTATGATGCTATTGCTACCTACCGCACATCGGCCAATTGTACCGGTTATTTGTGGACGGTAACAGGCGGCACTATCATTGGTCCCAATAACCTGGATTCAGTGGTGGTGAATTGGAGTGGAAGTCAATTGATAGGCACCATTAGCCTGCAGGTAACCGGTTGTACTCCGGCTTTGTGTCCTGCTACTACAGTGATTCAAGTTCCCATTCTACAGCCCACTGCGGTTATTACCGGTGATAGTGTAGTGTGTCCAAATTCTACTAACAACTACTCGCTCCCGATGATGAATGGAGTACATTATACCTGGAGCGTCAATGGGAATGCCAGTGGCACTATCGTTGCCGGTCAATCCTGCAATTCTATTGATGTGTTTTTTCCGGGGCCGGTTTTTTCTCCGGTTCGCGATACCATTACCTGTATGTATTACGATTCGTTTTTGCATTGCGGAGGGGTAGCCAAAATGGTAGTACGGGTTCGTCCCAAACTGTCCATACTGGGACCTAACCCTGCCTGCGCCAATGATGTGTCCGCTTATTCTACTTTCCCTTCCATACCGGTGCAATGGAGTGTGATTCCATCCGGGCCAACCGTGATACCACCTATCGGTACCGGCACCACCATTAACTGGAATGGCGTAAGCGGATATTATTTAATACGAGCCGTAGCCATTAACCCAAATACAGTCTGTGAGGATACTACTTATTTAGGTGTAAACGTGTTGCCTCCACCGGCTACTCCGAGCATCACCGGAGATACGTTAATATGCCCAAACACAACTGTGGCATATCTGGCAACTGGAGTTAATATAAATTGGTCTGTGACGGGAGGCACGTTGTCCGCCACTACCGGTAATTCGGTAAATGTAACGTGGGGTACCATCGGACCGTTTGTATTGCGGGCTTGGTCGCAGGATGTAAATAGTCCTTATTGCCATAGCGATACTACCGTTCAAAATATTACCCTGTTAAGTCCGGTTCCCAACCCGATTATAGCGGGTAGTAATCTGATGTGCGGTAACACCACCGGAAATTTTTCGAACTCGGTCTTTTATCCGCCTTCAGCTCAATATAACTGGAGCATTAATCAAAGTTTTTTAGGTAGCGTAACTGTCGGGCAGGGAACATCCAACATTACTGTGCAATGGGGAAATGTGAACGTAAATACCAGTATGAGTGTAACCCTGAGCGTAGCAGTATGTAACCAAACTGTAACGAATACAAAAGTGATTACACTGCAACCGGCTCCTAAAGACACCATTAAAGTGTTGGGGAATTTTTGCCCCGGTGGCACAGCCAATTTGTATCTAACTAATACGTATGTGAGTTACTCCTGGAGCGGCCCCGGAGGATTTTCTTCAGTGTTGGCTTCTCCGGTGATTTCTCAACAGGGCAACTATAGCGTAACGGTGACAAGTGCCAATACCTGCACAGCCACCTTCAATAAGATTATCAATTACCTGCCTGCACCTACAGCCTACATATCCTCCAACGACATACTCACCGTTTGCGCGCCTCAAGTGCCAAGCGGAACATTGAATGCTTTGGTGGGTATAGGATACACTTTTGCCTGGAGCAATGGTGGCAATACACCATCGGTGACCGTCAACACTCCCGGTGCATACAACGTAACAGTTACAGACGGCACTACCGGTTGTACAGCGGTATCCAATACACTCGCCTTAGCTCAAAATATTTGTCCGCCCGATACCGCACAGCCCTGCATACCAAATGGTGTTGTAAGTTTTAATCCGGTGACCCCTGTTTGCAATCCGGTCACTTTTACCAATACATCCGTAAATGCATCCTCGTTTATGTGGTTTTTTGGAGATGGATATACTTCTAACGCTACCAACCCCACACACACCTACGATACGGCAGGATACTATTTGGTAACACTCTACGGCTATGTGCCTAATGCGGCTGGCACCGATTCTTGTTTGCTACAGGATACAGCCAAAATTACGGTTCCACTGTCGTCTAAATTTACGCAAACCTATGGCTGTGGAGGTCAGGTGAGTTTCTTTAACCAATGCACCAATACCCCTAACACCAGCATTACCGGCTACACTTGGGGCTTTGGCGATGCCACGTTTTCTAACCTGCCTAACCCTACCCATATCTACGCTACAGGTGGTCCTTACAATGTAACATTGACCATCACCGATGGTACCTGTACAGTATCGCGGGTAGTTACCATTAATGTGCCTAATCCCCCAGTGGCCGCAGGTAGCTTTACCTCTCCGGAGTGTGTGAATAACAATATCTCTTTTCTGGATTTATCTACCGGTGTAGGTATAAATTACTGGGAGTGGAATTTTGGAGATACCGGCACCTCTCTCTCGCAAAATAGTGCACATACTTACACGGCTGCCGGTACGTATCCTATTACGCTGATAGTAAAAGATGCACGTGGCTGTGCCGATACGTTCACTTCCTCTATTGTAATTGTAGCACCTTCCGTTTCCGGAGTCATTACGATAGCTCCATCCAGTCAGGTTTGTTTTGGCACTACTGTTACGCTTACCGCTCCGTTGGGTACTACTTATATATGGAATAACGGTGCTACCTCTCAGGTTATCAATGTTAATGCCACGGGTGCATACACGGTTACGGTGTATGACTCAAACAATTGTGGCTTTGTGCCTCCTGCTGCAAACATTATCGTCAACCCATTGCCGAATGTATATATCCAAAATAGTGGCGATGACACACTTTGCGCTTATGAAACCATTACCTTAAGCGTTCAGAACAATCCGACTTATAACTACCTGTGGGTAAGCAATGACGTAAATGTAAATGGCGCTACATGGAACAGCATATCAGTGTCTGCTTCTTTACTTACAGCCGGAACTTATAATTACACGCTGATTGCTTTTGACCCATCCACCGGCTGCTCCGATACATCCAATCCATACATTGTAGTAGTGCTGCCGGCATTGGCGTCACCGATTATTACACTATCCGCTAATAGCGGGGTGTGTGCCGGTGATTCCATTGTTGCTACTGCATTTCAACCCAATGCTATCTCCTACTTGTGGAGTAACGGATTGCCGGGTAATTTGATTTATGTAACCACCGGGGGTAATTATGTGGTGACAATTACGGATGCCTATGGCTGCACAGCTCAGGAAGATACACTTGTCAACATTAACGCAATGCCCAAAGTGGAACACTTCCATGAAGGCTGTTATGAGCATTGCAACCCAGATACACTCTGTGCGCCTTGGGGGTATGCCTCTTACCAATGGCTCATGAATGGCTTGCCTATGCCGGGCGATACAAACCAATGCGTCATTATTACTATGAACGGAGCATATTCTGTCATTCTCACTACCGATTCTAATTGTGTAGATACCACAGGGGTCAGAAATATGACACTCTATGAATGCGATACCGCTTGTGCTACGCTTATTACTGATACACTGTACTGTGACCAAAACGGTAACTATGTATTAAATTTCTATGTATATAATAACTCCGGATACACCGTAAATGCGACCAACCTACTGCTGACCAGCAATAACCCGGGTGTGGCTTATAGTCCTGTAACATTTAACAGTGTGATACCGAATGGCGGCACTTCACCCAACTTCTCGGCAACCATCACCGGTGCGGTACCGGGCGATATACTCTGTTTTAAAACGATGATACATGCTTACGATTCGCTGGGCAACGAGATTTTCTGTTGCAGTAGTGATACGATTTGTTACACCATGCCCGAATGTGATACGGTATGCTGTGAGTTTAACTCGGTTACTGACTCATTTACCTGTGCGGGATACAATTCGCAGAATCAACCAATTTATAATTTTTGGTTCACGTTCAACGGTTGCGGAACTTTGCTCCTTCAACCGATGACCGGCACACTTACCCCCAATAATCCGGTTATCCTGAACGGGGTTACAGTAGTGAGCGGAACTTACGTACACCAGAGCAACAGCAATCAGATGGCCATTACTTTTGTTCTCAGCGATGGTAACCAGAATTTCTGCCACGATTCTACTTATCTGTTTGATCTTCCACCGTGCCACATTGATTGCATTGTTACAACTCCTTCACAAATTTGTGTCGGACAGTCAGCGGCTATTTCTTATGGCGGAAATATTACCAACGGTACGTATCAATGGCAGTTTACGAATGGGTTGCCAGCAACCGCTGCGGGTATCGGGCCACACAATGTGCAATACAATGCTGTGGGGTGCCACCCCATACGGCTCATTATTACCTACAACAATCTGATTGATACCTGCTATGATACTATTTGCGTATTGGCGGCTCCTGTGGCCACGGCATCTACAGAGGGCAACGGTTTATTGGCCGGTCCTCCGGGCAATAGCTACCAATGGATGAATCAGAATTTTGTCCCCATCAACGGGGCCACCAACCAGTACTATCAGCCGCAGGTAACCGGGCTTTACTGTGTAGAAGTGACTTCCCCTTTAGGCTGCAAAGACACTGCCTGCACTGACTTCATCAGCGGTCAGGCATACTTGACTGATGCATTTAATTGGAGCGTTTATCCAAACCCGAACACCGGAAGTTTTGAAGTGAATTTACAAGGCACGCAAGAACCTATGGTGCTCAAGATTGTAAATGCAATGGGTGAAGTGATGTGGCAAACAAACGTAGCGGGTGAAGTATCGCAAGTGATTCCATTCCGCGGTCAGCTCAGTAGTGGCATCTATTTGTTGGTGTTACAATCAGAAAAAGTGCTGAAAACGGAGCGCTTAATCATTCAATAGCCAATTAGAAATTCGGCTGCTTCTTGGTGGGAAGCAGCCGAATTTTCTAATACGCACACAGTATCCACACTTCGCACACATGAAATGGGGCCTTTTCAACATACGTTTGAACAAGTCTTTTGTTAGTTAGTGGAGAATTACGAACAATCCGCTACGCCCGGCAAGTATCTTTGCTGCAATTAAAACGCTATGCAAGTTACCTATTACGGCCATTCTTGTTTTTCGGTGTTGGTATCCGGAAAAAACCTGCTATTCGACCCTTTTGTAAGCCAAAATGAGTTGGCCAAACAGGTGGATGTATCGACTATTCCGGCCGATTATATTTTTATTTCACACGGGCACTTTGATCATATGTCCGATGCGCTGGCTATTGCCAAACGCACCGGAGCGAGGTTAGTGGCGGGGTTTGAGGTAGGAGAGTGGTTTCAAAAACAAGGTTGCCAGCATGTTCATCTCATGAATCATGGAGGCAGGTGGAAATTCGATTTTGGCACCGTTAAATTAGTGAATGCGGTGCACAGCAGTGTATTGCCCGATGGCACTTATGGCGGCAACCCGGTTGGCTTTGTGATTGAATCTGCCGATGGCAATTTTTATTATAGTGGCGATACGGCTCTAACAATGGATATGCAATTGATACCGCGTATTTGTGCTAAACTCGATCTGGCGTTATTACCTATTGGCGATAATTTTACGATGGGGATAGAAGATGCCGTCATTGCCAGCGAGTTTGTGGAATGCGACAAAATTGTCGGGTTGCATTATGATACTTTCGGTTACATAAGGGTAGATCATGAATTAGCCGTGCGAAAGTTTGAAAGTGCTGCTAAGGAATTGTTCTTGCTGAACATAGGAGAATCACGCGATATTTAGAACGCGAACAGTTATATAAAACGAGCGCATGAGTACCAGAAAAAAAATTGATGGCAAAGTAAGAAAGGGTAAGGTAATTACCCTGGCCAACCAGAAGGGGGGTGTAGGTAAAACTACGTCCGCAATCAATATAGCGGCCAGTCTGGCGGTGTTGGAGTATAAAACCCTGCTCATTGATGCGGATCCGCAGGCAAATGCTACATCGGGAGTGGGCTTTGACCCCAAGGCAATTA
>CAYQRR010000167.1:0-775 GCA_964419635.1 uncultured Chitinophaga sp.
GCATCTAACGTTACGCTGCCGCTACATTGTGTATACGGCCCGCCTAAGTTGACAGGCAATACAGGACAACCGCCAGCAAAGGCCTTGTCCGTAGAAAAAATAAGTGCAACTACAGTCATCCATGCAAAGCTGGCCAACCATAAAGCATTGCTTTTAGTAGTAATTTTCGGAGTTCCCGTAAAAGGAATGTCCTGAGTTTGATTGCTCATAGAAATAGATTTTCGTAATGAAAAAAAATGCTGCCAAAAAAAATGACCAGTAAGAACCGGTCATCATAGGAATACACTACTGCTTTTTGCTGTCAGTAGTCGTAGTTTTTTGAGGCTGCGCAGGAGCACCCACAAATTTTTTGTAAGCTTCCGGATTGTCTTTTATCCAGGCGGCCTTTGCTTTTTCGTTGTCAGAAATGCCCTTATAGTTCAGGTAGGGAAGCTCGGCTTTGCCGCTTTGGTTAACGTTTTGAACGTTGGTTGTTTTAGTGGTTGCTGTTTGTGAACGGCTGCTTGCTGCAGAAACCTCCTGCTGAGCGCTGGCGGTGTTCGACACAATTGCGAATCCCAAAAACAGAACCGTTGTCTTGAAGAGTGTAGTTACTTTTCCCATAGTGATAAAATTTAGTGTGTGAATAATACGGCTAAACTAAACGGTTTTTTTTAAGGTCTAAAAAAAAGTGATGGAAATGGACCAATAACCGCAATTTTCGATACCTATTCGCGCTCTACAGCCACCTTTTCTACAGGGTTGGCAGTCATAGCGGCATACTCCGTTCTGTTTT
>CAYQRR010000167.1:785-5945 GCA_964419635.1 uncultured Chitinophaga sp.
CCCATAAAAATGGCATTGCGCAAAGACTCGGTGCCGGCCAGGTCCTGTCCGGCAATATCGTAGCCGGTGCCGTGGTCGGGCGAGGTGCGAATCACCGGAAGACCTGCCGTGTAATTCACTCCGGAGCCAAAAGAGATGGTTTTGAAAGGTACCAAACCTTGGTCGTGATACATGGCCAGCACCGCATCAAACTTGCGATAATGCTGCGAACCAAAGAAACCATCGGCCGAAAAAGGCCCCAGCGCAATAATTCCTTTTTCTTTGGCCCGGTTAACGGCCGGTGCAATAATTTCTTTCTCTTCTTTGCCCAGCAGGGAGTTATCGCCCGCGTGCGGGTTTAAACCCATCACCGCTATGCGGGGTTTGTGCACCAGAAAATCTCTCTTTAGGGTAGCGTTGAGCACTTCTATTTTTTGCAGAATCAGCGCGGCATCTATTTTGGCCGTCACGTCTTTGAGCGACACATGATTGGTCACCAGGCCCACCCGCAAGCCGTCATCGGCCAGCAACATCATAGACGTAGAGGCACCGGCTGCTTTGGTCACCAGTTCGGTTTGCCCGGTAAACTCCGGCAAATGCTCGCTCACCGTGCTTTTGTTCACAGGGCCCGTTACCAATACGTCAATATGCTTTTCTGTCAAATCTTTTACACCGGCATTCAGGCATTCCAGAGCGCGGGCCCCTCCATCGCTGGTAGCGGTTCCGGGCTGCACGTTGGCGGGCTCTTTCCACACATTAATCAGGTTCGGTATTTTGGGATTCAGATTAGCCGTGTCGGGGGTTTCATGCACATTAAAATTCTGAATCTTAAACAACTTGGTGTAGTGCGAAATCACGCTCTTTTGGCCATAAATCACTACGGTGCAAAAGCGATAAAGTCTTTCGTCTTCCAGCGTTTTAATAATCACCTCGGGGCCAATGCCGTTATAATCGCCCAGCGTAATGCCAACAATCGGTTTTCTTTCCATAGTATGCTGCGCCTTTTTATCAATAGTTTTTCAGAAAATCAGTGACCATACGCACCATAATGCCCGTGCCGTATTTGCCGCGGTAGGAGTCTTCCTTCATTATAAAGGCGGTAGGCGCAATGTCAAAATGCACCCAGGGATAATCGGTAAAGTGCTGTAAAAATTTGCCGGCTGTAATGTGACCGGCCTCACCGGGGCCCACATTATTAATGTCGGCTATTTCGCTCTTAATCCAATCGCCATATTCGTCCCACAGCGGAAAATGAATCAGCCGCTCATAGGTATGATTCGCGCTCTGGTCTATCTTTTTCATCACGGCCTCATCGGCTGTGCCCATGCAGGCCGTAGCCAGCGAACCAATGGCGCGCACGGCTGCACCGGTAAGGGTCGCAAAATCAAACACCAGTTCAGGGTTATATTTTTTGGCATAATGCAGGGCATCGGCCAGTATCATTCGGCCTTCGGCATCGGCATTGAGCATTTCTACGTTGAGCCCGCTCATCATCTTAATCACATCGCCCGGCACATAGGCATTCATACCCGGACGATTATCGGTGGCAGGAATCAGCCCCACGAGGTGCACGGGCAATTTTTGCAATGCTGCCGCAATAAAAATACCCGCTACCGCAGCCGCACCGCTCATGTCGCTTTTCATTTGGTCCATGCTGTTGGGGGTGGGTTTCAGGCTCAGGCCTCCGGTGTCGTATACCACGCCTTTACCTACCAGCACTACCGGCTTTTTATTTTTTGCTTTAGGCGATTTGTATTCCAGCACCGTAAAGGTAGGTGGGTCTATGCTACCGCGGTTCACCGCCAGCAAGCCACCCATTTTCAGCGCTTCAATTTTCTTCTTGTTGTAGACCTCTACTTTAAATCCATATTTTTTACCGGCAGTGGCAATATCTTTCGATAGCTGCGTGGCAGTCAGATACGATAAAGGCTCATTAATCAGCGTGCGCGAAAAGAAAACCGCCTCGGCTGTTTTAGCTACCGATTCCAGCATTTCTTTGTTGGCATAGCGCTGGTCTACGTGCAGTTTGGCAAGCGATTTACCTTTGGCTTCTTTGGATTTGTATTTCAAAAACTCGTAGTTGCTCAGCAGGAAACCTTCAGCAAAAGCAGCGGTCACCTGTTCGTTGCCGGCTGCGTTATAGAAAGAAGCTTCTTTCACCCGAAGGCCATTGAGGTATTTATTAATCGTGTTTCCGGCTTTGCGGGCTTGCTCCAGGGCCTGGTACTCCGCTTTGGAAGTATCTATCTTTACAATGCTCAGGGTGTTGGCCTCCAGCTGCTGCTGAAAAAGGGAGTTCCCCTTGGTAGCAAAATATTTCTCGGCATGTGGTAGCAGCGTAGACGTTAATCCTACCTTTTTAAGCTCTGTTTTTTCGCTGATGAGCAGGATGGTGTGGTCGAAGGCGGTGTAATCTTTACAAATATGGACGGCTATAGACATAGGGTAGATTTTTTGAAAAAAGAAACGAAAATAAAAAAGTAAGCAGGACGCGTCCGCTTCGTTTTTTTTAATTCAGCAAACAACCTTCACGCTATGGGCAGCGTTCTTATGTAACGCACAAGCAGAGCCCAAAACGAACCAGGCGGGTTTACAGAGTGTTTTTAATTCTTACTTTCACCCTCCATTTTTTACACGATGCGTTTCTTACTTTGCTCTCTTCTTTTGGTCTTCAGCGTGCTGGTGAGCCATGCCACCCATATCGTGGGTGGGTTCATATCCTACCGCCACCTCTCGGGCACTACCTACCGCGTCACCCTCACCATTTATCGCGATTGCAACAGCCAAACGCCCTTTGACGGCAGCCCCGGTGCCACCACCGATGCCATTGTAGGCTTATTTGCCAATGGCAGCAGCTTTCCGGACGATGTGCTCAACCTCACCAATCCGCAGATTACACAAATACTGGCTCCTACCAATAACCCCTGCCTGCAAACCAACAGCAATGTGTGCGTGGAACAGGGCGTATACACCACTACCGTCACTTTACCTTCGGCCAATACCGGCTACACCTTAATTCACGAAAGATGTTGCCGAAACGGTAGCATCAACAACATCTTTAACCCGGGCGACCAGGGCGCTGTGTATGCCGCTTACATTCCGCCCACCAATCCGTTCCAGAACTCGAGCCCTACCTTTAATAATCTGCCTCCGCTGTTTGTGTGCGTCAATGCACCGCTGGTGTTCGACTACTCGGCCAGCGATATAGATGGCGATGTGCTGCGCTACAGCCTGTGCACCCCTTCGCATGGGGGCACCCCCACCGCTCCGGCTCCCAATCCCCCTGCCGGCCCGCCTTACATAGATATCCCATGGGAGAGCGGCTACTCCGAAAGTAATATGCTCGGGGGCAGTCAGCCACTCCGCATCGATAGCCTCACCGGAGTCATTACCGGCACCCCTCCCACCCAAGGGCAGTTTGTGGTGGGGGTCTGTGTGAGCGAATACCGCAACGGAGTTTTAATCAGCACCTATCTGCGCGACTATCAGCTGAACGTAACGCAGTGCAATATCCCCGTGGGCAATATCCCCAGCACCAACATTGACCCCATCACCGGGGTGGGCACCTATGTAATTGCCTGCAACAACACCACCGTTACTTTCCAAAACAACAGTTACAATCCCCCACCTACCAGCACCCCATTAACTTTTGAGTGGGATTTTGGCGACCCCACTACCACCAGCGATGTATCCACCCTCGCCCTGCCCACCTACACCTACCCCGACACCGGCACCTATCTGGTTACGCTCCGCGTAAACAAAGGCAGCAGCACTGCCGGCTGTGGCGACACCACCTTTGCCTTCGTCAAAATTTATTCTTCAGGCGCTTCGGCCTTCACCAATACCAACACCTGCCCGCAGGCCCCCATGACCTTTATAGACCAAAGCACCACCCCTTACGGCACCGTCACCGAGTGGCTCTGGTATTTTGGCGATTCGCTGAACACCAGCAGCACCCTCCAAAACCCTACCCACACCTACCCCGCCACCGGCAGCTATAGCGTTACCCTTATCAGCACCAACTCGTTTGGTTGCCGCGACACCCTCACCAAACCGGTTACAGTTTTAGAAGCCGGAGTATCCAACTTTACCTACACGCCCCCTTGCATAGGGCAGCAGGTAACCTTTACAGCCACACAGCCCGCCAAAGTAGCAGCCTATAACTGGACCCTGAGCGATGGCAGCTTTTCGGTGGCTGCCAATCCGGTGTCTATCTATAATACTCCCGGCATTTACCCGGTTAAGCTGGTAGCCGTGTCGCAGGATGGCTGCGTGGATTCCACCACCAAACTCATTGAGGTGCAAACGCCCGTTACAGCAGTGGTCGATAGCGCCACCAATGCCTGTGCGGGCTTTCCGGTGCAGTTGAACGCCTCAGGCGGATTATATTACTCCTGGTCGCCACCCGATAACCTGAGCGACCCCCTCAGCGCCTCACCGGTAACCCAGATAGTGGGCAATACCACTTACACCGTAGTGGTATCCAACGATTGCTTCAGCGACACCGCCACCACCACCGTGCAGGTGCGGCCCCTGCCCACCGTAGATGCCGGCAACGACACCACCATCTACCGCGACACCTATGTATGGCTCAGCGGCAGCACCGATGGCATCTCTTATTTCTGGAACCCCAGCAAATGGATGGACGAACCTTTTAACCTGAACAGTAAAGCCCAACCCACCGAAACCATTTGGTACGAACTCTTTGCCACCAACCAATGGGGCTGCACCGCCAAAGACTCGGTACGCATTACAGTTATCTCGCTCAATCTGCTCGACCTGCCCACCGGTTTTTCGCCCAATAACGATGGAGTGAACGATGTGTTCCGCATTGCGCGCTGGCTGAATGTGGAGCGCATAGACGAGTTTGCCGTTTACAATCGCTGGGGACAAAAGGTATTTTCCACCAATAACATGGAAGACGGCTGGAACGGCACCGTCAAAAACGAAAAGGCCGACATGGGCGTGTATGTGTGGATGGTAACCGGCCTCACCAAAGACGGTAAGGATATACTGGAAAAGGGCAATGTGACCTTGCTGCGCTAAAGCAGCTTTTCTACTCTATAATCAGGGATAAAAAAAAACAGGCGGGGGAAGCCCGCCTGTGTAGGAAGTCAGAGACTTCCATTTATTTATTCTTCCAGGTCTCGCTGCACTAAGACCTGGAAGAGCTGGGACGCA
>CAYQRR010000168.1:0-2280 GCA_964419635.1 uncultured Chitinophaga sp.
ACCCTGGCGGCAGCATCGCGGTATCGCGATGGACGGCGGATGGCCGGGTTGTATGGGCGCAGTCGCTTCCGATTCCGCCCAACCCACGGGGCTTCCCCGCGGACACAACCAGCGAAGCTAACACTGCCGTCGTCAGCTCAGTGCTTTTCGTGTCAAGCGAGCAGGTCGATCTTCTGGGTGACTATGGCAACAGCAAACAACGAAGCTGTTTTTTTGCGCGTGTCATGAATTCGACGCAGCGGCCTGATTTTTAATGGCTGCAAGGAGCCGGTGAGTTTAACTTCTTCAACGAGCTGAGCAGCGAGCACTGGGATGCGATTGAGATGATGGTGCGCGGGGCCAAGAGCGAGTAATATTTTGATATAATCCATGATGCAGGAGACTCCATTTTCGTCCACCGAGGAGAATTACATTAAAGCCATCTTCCACCTGTCGGAAGATGGGGATGAAAGTATCTCCACCAATGACATCGCCCGTCAGGTGCAGGCTACTGCCGCCTCGGTAACCGACATGCTGAAGAAACTGAAAAGCAAGAAGCTGATTACCTATCAAAAATATCATGGCGTACGCTTAACTACTGAAGGTGAAAAAACAGCCAAATCGATTGTTCGAAAGCATCGCTTATGGGAAGTTTTCCTGGTCGAAAAACTAGGGTACAGTTGGGATAAAATCCACGACTTAGCCGAACAACTCGAACATGTGCGCAGCGAAGAACTCATTGACCGCTTAGAAAAATTTCTTGACTACCCGAAGTTTGACCCGCACGGAGATCCCATACCGGATGCGAGTGGGAAACTCCAAAGTATAAAGCATGTGATACTCTCCAAGTTCAAACCCGGTGAGTCGGGTAAGGTGGTGGGGGTTAAGGATAGCTCCTCAAAGCTATTAGAACATCTTTCTTCGCTGAACATTCACTTAGGCACCCGCATTCATGTGATAGAACTATTAGAGTTTGACGGTTCATTAATCATTCAGCTGGATGGTAAAAAGAAGGAAACCATCAGCAAGATTGCCGCCCAGAATATTCTTATCGGCTAAGCTGCTTCTTGATGCCTGCAGCTAGTTTTTCTGCCCAACTACTATACATCAATCCGGAAGGATGCAGTCCATCACTGGCAAGAAGCAATTGGTTTTGCTTTGCTTGGCGCGAACCGGGTGTGATGTCGATATAGTTCACTTTCGCTTGTCTAGCAATAGCCTTGTTGGCGGCATTGAAAGCCCTGATCTGCTCCGAAATTGCAACTTCTCCCCTGTTATCTTTCTGCGCAAATGGAGTCACGCCCCAATCGGGGATGGACAAGACAAACACTCCCTCGCGGCCTTTTTTGGAGTATGCAATGGCGGTGTGCAGCAGGGCTGTGAACTGTTCGCGGTATTCGGTGATGGAGCGGCCGCGGTATTGGTTGTTGACGCCTATGAGCAGGGTGACTATATCGTAGGTGTTTGTATCGGCATCGGCCCTAATAGCGGCCATGAGTTCGTCAGTGGACCAGCCGGTGGTGGCTATTATTTTGGGAGCGCTGAAGTGTATGCCCTGGCGGAGAAGGATGGAGGTGGCCTGTACGGGGAAGCAGCTATCGCGGGGAACGGCTTCGCCTATGGTGTAGGAATCGCCCAGACAAAGCATGGTGTGTGGTGCCGGCATAAGGGAGGTGTTGATTAAGCATACAAGAATAAAAATGCTGCGGTGTATTGTGTGCATGGAGGTGATGAAGTTATGAATAAATGCAGCAGAAAGGGGTTGAGAATTGGACGAATGAGAGAATTAGCGAATAAGCGAATGCGAGCATAGGAGAATTAGCCAATGTAACGATTAGCAGATTGGCCAATGAGATGATTAGCGGATGAGTCAATGGGGGAATTGGCGAATTGGGCGAATGATACAAATTGAACGAATTGGCGAATACTTAAATGGGAAATGGGTTGAAGGATGAAAGTTGAAGAAGAATATTATGAAACGGAAGGACACGGAGGTAAGACGGAAATAAGTGGAGGATAGACGGAAATAGGCGGAGGCTAAACGGAAGGAAAAGTTGGCAAGATGGAAGGTGACGGAGGAAAGACGGATGGACAGAATGGCAGGAATTAATTAATTACAAATTGGACGAATTAGCGAATTCAAAAATTGAGAAATTGAAAAATGAGGAGGGATTGAGGATGAGCGGATGTTATGATTGGCAGATAGCAAACGGGGGACAAGCGTTACAATTCGCCCTTTGGATGGCTTGGAACAGCGGGACTACTGAGTGCCCGTGAATATCTTGCTCCATGTTATAAATA
>CAYQRR010000168.1:2290-5930 GCA_964419635.1 uncultured Chitinophaga sp.
TGCTTTACAAACCTTAGCACTTTGCGTTCTTGCCTACTCTCTACAATACAAATGTAAAGCCCCGGAGGCAACGATTCTACCGATATTGTAGCGCCTGAGTGTTCAATTTTGGATAGCAGCACTACTTGCCCGTGCAGGTTTGTAATGGTAGCCGTGCTGCCCGGCTCAGTGCCGCTGAGGGTAATGGTGGTAATGGCGGGGTTGGGGTGGAGGTTAACCTTTACCCCTTCAATCTCATTTACGCCAGACCAGATGCCGCCACCTGTAATTGTAAAGTATACTGTACCTTTATTACATCCCAGAATAACAGTATCTAAAGATAAAGCATGAATAAAATTGATGCTGTTATCAATATTATCTTGAGTCTCAAAACTAAATGCTGTTTTTTGCCACGAAGCACCACCGTCAATAGTTTTGTAAACACTACTTGGGAAAGCGATGTATCCTATTTGAGAATTGACGAATGAAATGGGTGATGCCCCTAGAGATATACTTTCAGAGGGGGGTATAACTTTGACAGTATCATAACTGAAACCTCCATCAACACTCCTAAGAATAATGTTGTTTACTACTAAAATGCATACTGAACTGTTTAGATAGTAGAAATCTGCAATACCTGAAGGTAGAATTGTTGCATTTAAGATTGTAAGATTCGTCCAAGAAAGACCCGAGTTTACAGACTTATATATTTGCAATTCAGTTAAACCTGCATCTGGTGTTGGATTAGTACTGCTCAAGAAAAAGCCCAAACTGTCATTTACAAAATGAACTCTAAAGATACTTCTACACTGAGTAGTCAAGGTTAAGGGCGACCATGTTCCACCGCCATCAACAGTTCTGCTAATTCCACCAAGTTGATATCTGCTGTATAAAAAACCGGTATCCGTGTTTATAAACTCTACTCCAAAAAAATCTGAAATCTGACTGATATTTGTTGGTAGTGTATTCCAACTCAACCCTTTGTTATTGGTGAATGTAAAACCATTATCTAATGTTGAACTTGTGGCAAAGCCGTATCCTCCCTCTGGAAATGAAGTTGCTCCAAAACGCTCATTTGAAAATGTGGTATCTACCGACCATGAGGAGAAAAAACCTGTAGTATAAATCGTTCTTCCTCCGTTTTCTATAAAACAACATGTATCTGAATAGCATTTACCACCTATAATCGATCCGTCCAAACCGGTGGTGGGATTTTCTAGCAATTCAAGACGTGTCCATTGTTGTGCCTGTGAAAATAACGCCTTTAGGATTAGGAAAATGCAAAGGCTTACCCTGGCTATCATTGTTTGACGAATTTAGCGGCTAGTATACCATTATCTGTGAAGGCCCCGCTCTTCCAAGTCTTAGCGCAGCGAGACTTGGAAGTTCTTGATAAAAGAAAGTCTGTGACTTTATCGATTGCCCTAACCATACCCTAAATATACTTTACTCCCTCACAAACCTCAGCACCTTATGCTGACCGCCATTTTGCAAAGTGCAGAAGTAAAAGCCTGCGGGCAGATGGGCAATGTTTATATTGGATTGCGGACTGCGAATTTCAGATTGTAGTAGCACCTGCCCGTGCAGGTTGGTAATGGTAGCTGTGCTGCCCGCCTCGGTGCCGCTGAGGGTAATGGTGGCAGTGGCGGGGTTGGGGTGGAGGTTGGCAGCGCACAAAACTTTAGCTGCGGAAAGTACTTTGCTTATAGCAGCAACGTTGATTACTGTATCAAACGTAACACTGTATCCTATATTGTTACAAAACGTGTCATTAGGAAACCATACGATGTTTCTAATAAACTTAAAATTATAAGTGCCCATTGGCATTTTCCCTAACAACACAGTATCCTTAATATAAGAATCTGTTTGGACAAAGCCAGGATTAAAGTAGCATCCTGTGTAGATTATTGAATCATTGTAGGTGAATAAACTTGAAGATAATTTGCTTGATCCATACCAAGGAAATGTAAGCTCAAAGTCAATTATTATCGAATCTATTTCTGTAGGATTTAAAGGTAAAATATGGAAATATGATATTGCCTGTGATTTAACGAAATAGGAATTTATTAAACAAAGTACAACCAGTAAAAAATGTTTCATTGCTACTGTTGTTTTATTAGTTTGAAAGTTTCAAAGTCGCCATTTACAGATACACTAATCATATATAACCCGGTGGTGTAGTTGGCTGTAGGCAAATGAAATCTTTGTGCTCCCCCTGAGGAAGTTGCAGAATTAGTGTAGATAATATTACCCAATAAATCAAATACACTAAAATCAATTTCATCCCCATCTTGACTATCTAAAATTTCTATTATACAAAACGCACTAGATGGTACTGGATAAATAGAAACTCTTTGTTCTCTAATTAAGTGAACATGATTTATTTGAGGGTGTTCAAAAAGGGTGGACACCTGCATCCTTGGTATATTTCCAGATACACTGTAATTATCTGGCAACCAACCGATAAGATTTCCGCTATTGAATTCTCTAACCTTGTAAAAATATCCAGATACCAAAATGGAATCGGGTTTTATTGAATCAATATAAATCTGCTCGTAAGGTTTTAAAAAATACTGGCCAGTTGCTGTATCTTCATCGTAGTTGTAGTATAAGGCTGATGAACTGTGAACAGGCCAAACATTAATCAAGGTGTCCCCAGGTAGTACTGTGGTGTGTATCCAACTACTGTAACGATAAACATCCATCTTATATATGCCTGTATCAAGTAAATAAAGCGCAGAAGTATCCTGATAATTATTTATTGAGGAAAATGCAGTTAATGGCTCAGCCAATTTTACTGCTACAGTCGTATCTAACAAGGTAAACGAATTGGCTGTGGATGTTTGGTTATCAAGATGACCTAACCTTCTGATGGACCTATCCACATATTCTAATGCACCACCTGCATTTAATCTTCCTGCCCCTACATAATCTGTAGAGTATCCAGCAATGGGAAATGCGCTTAATTCTAGGATGTTTTCTACATCTTCAGGTAGCATTACAAAGTTTAAAGAAGCACTGTCGTTAAGATAGCTCAATAAAAGTGCAGATACTCCCGAAACATAAGCTGCCGAGGCTGATGTGCCACTCGTATTTGAGTAAGTTGAACTATTAGTAGCTGCGTTATAATACAACGTTCTACATAAAGACGATACAGATGGCGCTACGATGTCGATACCACCACCAATGTTTCTAGGATTAGAGTTGTCATCATCCCAAGAACCTAGAAGATCAGAACCGCTTACATTAATAACCCAACTGTCATTATAACATGCTGGATATGTTAGTGCGTTGCTATGGCCAGCACCACGAGATGCGACAAAAATAACACCAACTCTGTTAGCGTAGTGGACCGCATCTCGCAAAAGAATTATTTTATTGTACTGAGCCACAATCAATGGGGAAGAAAGCGGTAATGGATAAGATACGAACGAGTAGCTGTTATTCATTATGTCTAACCCATACCAATAAGGCTCCCCTTGAGTTGCCGGTGCAACGGTTGTATTGAAGATTGATCGTATTATTGTATAGGCGTCTATCCAAGTTTGTACTTCATCTAGAACTCTACAACTAAATAAGGTTACGCCATCATTAGCTTGGTCATCCACATCACCACCTGCGATGCCCGCTATGCCCGTATTATTATCTCGCAAAGAACCGA
>CAYQRR010000169.1:0-2184 GCA_964419635.1 uncultured Chitinophaga sp.
TGTGGCGGATAGCATTAGCCACATACTTTGAAAAATGTAGTTCTGCTTATCGGGAAATGTAACCACGAGGTAACCGGAGTTCTCATAGAGATCATTCGCAAAGAGCGGTATGCTGTAAAAATTGGTGGATTGGGCTTGCTCTTTTGTAATATTTAGGGTACCAAAAAGCATACCGGGAGACCAGTTATCAAACATGGCGAACTGAAAAGGAGTATTGATTCCTTCTTTTTTAAACTCTTCTTCCATCATTAACTGCACCTGGTCTTTTGTAATTCGGTTGGTCAGGCATTTGTCATCCAGCATAAATTGCATGGCCAGATCCTGAAACATGCGATTGTATTTGGCAAATTGCATTTCAATGATGTGCCTTTCGCGGTCTACATCGCCCATCATTTGAACGTCCTTACTAATTTGCTGTTCGTGTAGCTTTTCAGCTTTTTCTTTTACATAAGTGATGGTTCCCATAAACTTGGAAACGAAGGAACCGCTACTATCGCTGAACCCGAACTTCATAGCATGTTGTCCTATGGAATCTACCAACTGAAAACCCGGTGTGTAGGCCTTAATGCTCTGCACTGTATCGTACATTTTGTTGATGTTTCTTCCAAAATCGTTTAACCCCGAACTTTCAAAATAATTAACGGCTTCATCTCGTTCAATACTATGAGCAACATGATTCAAAGCGAGATACACGCCTTGGTCAAACCGTTCTTCGCGAACCTGATAGTTTTGTTTTATCCAGTTAATCTGAATAAAAATGAGTCCTAAGAGCGCAATTGAAATGGCCGCAATAATGAAATTGATATGACGGATGTTCATGCCACAAATGTAGTTGCTAAGATTACTTCTCTATTTCTCTTTGCTGATTTTTAACGGATTCTTCTGCCCAATCGCATTTGCCTCAATGTGTAATGATCAAAAGCAGTAGAATATCTTATTCAAATTTCGAATCGGAAATTACATTCGCGCCAATTATGCAGGACAACGAAAAGGAGATTGCCGGGTTTTCTAAAATGACCAAACGAGATAAAATCGTTTGGCTGGCAAAGAATTTTCTATACGCCAATCCCGTGGAAGTCGTCAAAGAATTTGCGGAGTATTGGCACGATAATGTAGAAGCGCAGAAATTACTTGATGGTTTTAGCGAGAATACGCTGACCAATTTTCCGGTACCTTTTGGCATAGCTCCAAACTTCAAAATCAACGGTGAGATTTTTGCAGTACCCATGGTAACCGAGGAAAGCAGCGTGGTAGCGGCAGCCGCTAATGCTGCTAAATTTTGGAGCACCCGCGGTGGTTTTAAAGCAGCAGTTTTATCAACTAAGAAAGTGGGTCAAGTCCACTTTAACTATAAAGGCGATAAGCAAAAATTGTTCGCATTTTTTCAGGATATTAAAAATGACCTGAAGCTAGGCGTTAAGCAAATTACCGCCAAGATGGATGAAAGGGGAGGAGGAGTGCTGGATATGGAAATTTTCGACTTCACCGATTTGGAGAAAGATTATTATCAGTTGCGTGCCTATTTTGAAACGGTGGATAGTATGGGGGCCAATTTTATCAATAGCTGTTTGGAAGAATTTGGCAAGCTACTGCAAGAGAAAGTGCTGGCCTCCAAGCTATTTACTGAGCAGGAAAAAGCTTTGGAAATAGTGATGTGTATTCTTTCTAATTACACACCGGAGTGCCTGGTGAGAGCCGAAGTGAGTTGCAAAGTAGATGAGTTGGGGACTTTTGATAATGGGGCTTTGAATGCTGAAGAGTTTGCCGCAAAATTTGAACGCGCTGTAAATATTGCCCGCATAGACCCTTATCGCGCTACCACGCACAACAAAGGAATTATGAATGGAATTGATTCCGTTGTTATAGCCACCGGAAACGATTTTAGAGCGGTGGAAAGTTGCGCTCACACTTATGCTTGCCGCGATGGCGTTTATCGGAGTCTTTCTTATTGTAAAGTAGAAGATGGCGTATTCAGATTTTGGTTAGATATTCCGATTGCAGTGGGCACTGTTGGAGGATTGACGTCTTTACATCCTCTGGCCAAACGGTCGCTGGAATTATTGGGGAATCCTAATGCCAAGAAACTGATGGAGATTATCGCCACGGTTGGGCTGGCACAAAATTTTGCAGCATTACGCTCCTTAACTACTGTGGGCATTCAAGCCGGCCACATGAAAATGCATT
>CAYQRR010000169.1:2194-5925 GCA_964419635.1 uncultured Chitinophaga sp.
GACCAATATTTTGGCGGGTTTAAAAGCAAACCAAGAGGAATCGGAAGCTGCAAAAAAGTTTTTTGAAGATAAAACAGTAAGCGTGGCTGCTGTGCGCGATTTTATCGAGAGCTTACGGACGAAGAAAGATCAGTGAAATTCAAATTCCCGTTTGAATGTGTTTTCGAACACAATTTTAAACTCATTTATATCAATCTTATTGCCCGTTTCTTTCTCCAGCGAGGTTACTCCTTTTCCTTCCAGGCCACAGGGGATAATTTTGCTAAACCAACTCAAATCTGTGTTTAAGTTGATCGCTATGCCGTGCATGGTAATGTGCCTGCTTGATTTTACACCAATGGCACAGATTTTTCGCTCATTGTTCATCTCATCAACTATCCATAATCCCGCGGCATTTTCTATTCGAACACAATAGATTTTGTATTGCAGCATTGTTTCAATAACTACTTTTTCCAGTTTGAAAATGTATTGCGCCAAACCAATACCTAATGTTTCTAAATCGAGAATGGGGTAAACTACTAATTGACCGGGGCCATGAAAAGTAACATCTCCACCTCTGTTTACATGGTAGTATTCTGCCTGTAATTCTTCATCGCTTACCAGGATATTTTCACGTTTCCCGCTTTTGCCGAGAGTATATACCGGGTGATGTTCACAGAGTATTAGCGTGTTTTGTGTAGGGAGATTTTGCTCTTTGCATTCAATGTTGGCATGGAAAAGCCTTTCCTGACATCGCAATACATGTTGATAGGAGCTTAATCCCATGTCAAGAATTTCTATTCGCGGCATGCTACTTTTTCCATTTCTGTTTCATCTCTGCTACTTCCACCAGGTTGTAATAGCTTTTGTAAAGTGCTCTGTTGAGTCGATCTACCGCTTTGTCGAATTTGTCGAGGTAGACGGTTTGGTAAAACGGGAAGGGTTCGCGCAACTGTGTAAATGTTGTATCTGAGATGAAGATCACCGATGTACTGGCACTGTTGGTGGATGCTTCGGTTTTATTGACATTGCTGTAGTGATAGTCGTCTTTCACCACATTGGTGGTAATGCTTCCATACTCAGCAAACAAAAAATTATTGCCCTCAAATACAATGCTGCTATCGGGTAACAAATTGTCGTTCACAAAAACATCACGTTTGCCTTCCAACAGTGCTTTAGAATTTTTTGTCATGATGAAATAAACCTTGCAAAAATCAAACGATGAACGGAAGGCATCAATCAATTTCATGTTTTGCGCTTCTCTTTCTCGTATTATTCTGTCCGCAATATCATTTCTACCGGCTTTGCGATAGGCATTTACGCTGTTTTCATTGGTTTTTAACCGGACTACAAGTGCTCCTTTTTTTAAGTCACTCAATTGTAGGGTCGCTACAGTTCGATTGCTGGGCTGTATCTGAGCTAAACCTTGCAGATGAATAAATAACAGAAGAGATAAGGTTATCTTGTATCGCATAGTTTAACGAAAGTCTTTAGCAATAATCTTCGGCACAAATTTGCTCACCTTTCCCTTGCCTTTTATGATTTCGCGCACAATGGTGGAGGAAATGGATGAAAGTTCGGGTTTAGAGAGAATCAGGATTGTTTCCAGCCCGGGCATCATATCGTTATTAAGGTGAGCGATTGTTTTTTCGTATTCAAAATCGGCTGAACTCCTAATGCCACGTAGCAGGTAGCTTGCTTTTTTTTCTTCACAAAAGTTCACGGTTAATCCTTCATAGCTTTCCACTTTTACTTTGCGTTCTCCCTCAAATACTTTCTTAATCCAATCGATTCGCTGTTCTAAACTATACAGCGTTTGTTTTTGTGAATTGGTGCCAATGGCAATAATGATTTCATCAAACAAGGGTAGCGCTCGTTTTACAATATCGGCATGCCCCACAGTAATGGGATCAAATGAACCGGGAAAAACAGCAATCTTTTTCATACACATTATTTATGCAAGTATACAGAAGCCTTTGGCATTGTTAAAGAATGGCCGGGGTCTTATACTTTTTTTGTTTTTAAAAAAAGACTATTTGTAATCACCGATACCGAACTCAGAGCCATAGCCGCGCTTGCAATCATCGGGTCCAACTGAAATCCGGTAAATGGGAATAACACTCCTGCGGCCAGCGGAATGCCTATCAGGTTGTAGATAAATGCCCAAAATAAATTTTGGCGAATAGTTGAAACAATGAGCGAGGAGAGTTTGATTGCTGTATTGATTGCTGATAAATCAGAGCGAATGAGTGTAAAGTCAGCTACACTCATTGCGATATCAGTCCCCTTTCCCATGGCCATACTGATGTCAGCTTTGGCCATTGCCTCACTATCGTTGATGCCATCACCCACCATGGCAACACATTTGCCTTGGGCTTTCAGTTGCATTACATGTCTTGCTTTGTCCGCTGGCAATAGGTCGGCAAAGTAATTATCAATGCCTACTTGTTTGGCAACAATTGCAGCAGTTTGGGCATTATCCCCTGTTAACATAATTACCTCCCGCTGCTGTTTTAGATTTTTAATGGCAGCACACGAGGTGTTTTTAATCGCATCGGATAAGGCTACGATGGCCAATAAGTCAGCATTCTCTGAAAAAAACAAAACGGTATTTCCTTTACGTCTGAGTTCACTCGCCATTTCCTGTTGCTCAGGTTTCAGCCAAACCAGCTTTTCTTTTATCCACTTTTCATTTCCGGCAAAGTATTGTTTGCCATTCACCCTTGCCTGTACTCCCTTACCGGTTATTGTATTGAAATCTAAAATCTCGGTAGTGTTGTTATCAGCCTTTAGGTGTTTAACCAACGCCTCCGCCAGAGGATGCTCCGAACGTTTTTCAATGGCAGAAAAAATAGCGGCTTGTTGTTCAATATTTACAATCGTTTGCCAATGTAGTTCGGTAACTTCCGGTTGTCCACGCGTAATGGTTCCTGTTTTATCTAACAGAACCGTATCGATATTTTTTACTTTTTCCAAAGCTTCAATATTCCTTATGAGAATGCCGTTTTCTGCGCCTTTTCCTACTCCTACCATTATGGCCGTAGGTGTGGCTAATCCAAGAGCACACGGACAGGCAATCACCAATACGCTAATGGCAGATACAAACCCGTGGAGAAGATAGGTGGTACCCCCTAACAGCCACCATGTAACAAAAGTGAGTATTGCAATGCCGATGACAACAGGCACAAAAACAGTTGCAATCTTGTCGACCATGCGTTGCACTGGCGCTTTCCCGCTTTGTGCATCGCGCACTGCTTTTATAATTTGCCCTAGCATGGTATCTTTCCCTAGTTTGAGGGCCTGTATCGTCAAGCTGCCATTGGTATTAATGGTTCCCGCAAACACTTTTGAAGAAAGTTGTTTTTCTTGTGCAATCGGCTCCCCACTTATCATACTCTCATCTACATAAGAATGGCCATTCACTACTTGTCCATCTACCGGTATTTTTTCGCCTGGTTTAATCAGAATCAAATCATGGGGCAAAATCTCCTCTGTTTTAATGACTACCTCTGCATTTTTCCTGATGGCAACCACTGTTTTTGGCTGCAAGCCAACGAGCATTTTTAAAGCGGCCGAAGTATTTGACTTCGCTTTTTCTTCCAAATACTTTCCAAAAAGAATAAAGGCCGTAATTACAGCTGCACTTTCAAAATAAATATCGGCATGGAGTCCTTTTTGTTGCAGCACTTCAGGAAAAATGGTATTGAATGCGCTGAAAAAGAAAGAAGTTCCGGTGCTCACTGCCACCAACG
>CAYQRR010000170.1:0-5887 GCA_964419635.1 uncultured Chitinophaga sp.
TTTATGTGCTATAATGAATTGGACGGCTCAAATATCTTTTTCCTTCTGTGATACGAAAAACATTTTCATGGGGGCTTTATTCTTTACCTCTATTTCGCCTCTGTATTCGCAGACAAAGTGATCTGCTATTAGCCGGTAGGTAGCCTCTGAAATGTTGATTTGATTCGGCTCGCTGCTCGTTTGCATGCGCGAAGCGGTATTCACGGTATCCCCCCATATATCGTAGGCGAATTTTTTGATGCCGACCACTCCCGCTACTATTTTGCCGGAGTGTATGCCTATCCGAAAGTCAAAAGCCTGCTTGCCTTCTGCTTTGCGTTTGCTTCGCAGTTCTTCTGATACGTTTAGAAATTCCAGCGCAGCTTTTACTGTTTTTATGGCATGTTCATCGTCCGCTACCGGAATGCCACCGGCACACAAATAGGCATCGCCAATCGTTTTTATTTTTTCGAGTCCCAGCGATTCAATGATTTTATCGAAGGCTTCAAAGTATTCATCTATGCCACTTACAATTTCTTCAGCTGATAGTTGCTCGCTGATGCGGGTAAAACCCTGAATGTCGGCAAACATAACGGAGGCCATCTCAAAACTGCGCGCTTTTGTTTTACCAAATCGTTTTAACTCTTCACTCACTTCCTCCGGCAAAATATTGTTCAGCAGTTCATCCGAACGTTTCTTCTCGTTTTCTAAGGAGCTGTAGGCTTTGGTCAATTCAGCGTTTTTTACGCGTTCTGCTTCCGCATCTCTTTCCTTTTGTTCTATCTCATAGCGCAAACTCATTTGTGCTATCTGCTGGCTGGTTTCGGTATTGGATATTTCCTTGTCCAGTTTGTTGTAGTTCAGGTAAGTGGTATATGCTTCTTCAAATTTTCGCTCATCGGCATATAATTGCGACTGATATTCGTAGGCTTTTCGCACCAGATTTTTTAAGCCTGTTTCTTCGCCCATTTTAATCGCCTTCTCCAAATATTCATGCGCCTTGAGGTGGTCGTGTAGTTCGTAATATAACTCTCCAAGATTTACATTAGACTGCACAATCCCCCGCTTGTCGTTTTGCTTTGTAAAGAGATGAAGCGATAGAAAATAATTGTCCAGAGCTTCGGTATATTTTCCGGAGGTTTTAAGTGAGTTGCCGATGTTGCTGTAGGAAGAAGCCATCTTCAGTTCATCGCCCATGTCTTTGCGCAGTTGCAGGGCTTGCAATTGCATCTCGAGTGCTTCGGTATATTTTTCCTGCGCGTGATATACGTTGCCGATGTTCACCATCATATCGCTCACTCCTTTCAGGTCCCGGACTTTCCTGCGAATGCCCAGTGCCTTTTCATACATTTTTAAAGCTTCTTCATAGTTTTTTTGCCCCATGTAAATCAACCCGATGTTGGCACTCGAACTGGCTATTCGCTTTTCTTCCCGGAGTTCTTCATAGGTTTTCAGCGCCAGCAGATGCGAACGCAAAGCCAGGGTATGGCTGCCCTGCAATCCGTAGATAATGCCGGAGTTGGTATACAAGTCGGCCACTCCCAGCGCATCATTTACTAAGTTACGGAGTGCAATTGCTTTTTCGTAATGGTTCAGTGCCATTGCATATTCGCCATCATGCAGGAGCGTGTTGCCTAACTTGGCATGTAGATTAGCCGTGGTCTCTTGTTCGTCCGTATGTTCCAGCAGTGCCAGGGCATCGTAAAAATACTTCCGTGCTTCTTTAAATTTTCGTTGGCTGCTACAACTCATGCCGGCATATTGCAAAGCCAGGGCAGCGCCTGTGGTATACGTGAGCGCACTTGCCATGCGATGGGCTTGTAAAGCATAATCCAGCGCAGCTTCGGGTTTGCTATCCAGATAGAACAACGAAATTTTGTTGCAGGCATCCACAACCTCCCGGCTATTATCCGGATGCTGTTGGACATGGGAGAGGAGTTGTTCAATTTCTGAAGCCATAGCGGAGCAGAGAAAAGCTTTGTTTACTTGATTAGCTTCACCAACAGCGCGCCACTCAAGGCGGCAAACCCGGCTACGAGTCCGCCTACCAGCCCGGTAATCAGATGCAACATTCTTACACTGTTTTTGGTCAGGTCGGTCATAAGCACTGCTACTTTTTCGGCCAGTAAATGATTGTTAGCACTGGAGAGTAAATAGGCATACGTTACCCATAACACAAATACGGCAACAAAGCCCGATAAGAACGCCAAGCCTGGTTTTTGCGGTACAAAAAAAGCCACCGCACCTGCGACAATCGCAATAATCCACCAAGGCAAAAAGAGTTGTAGTAAGCCGCATAGGGCCAGCGTAGCTGCTGTGGACAGAATAAAATTTTTCATAGTCGTTAAGGTTTATAGGTAGTAGCAAATAGTTTTTTACCGCCCAGTTCTTCCGGTGTTTTAATAAAGTTAGCGGTGTAATAAGCTCCTTTCGCCCAGGTGTCCACCATGTTAGTGTAATAGGCGCTGCCGGGGTTTCCACTCTGTCCTCCGGGATACACCACATACCCTTTCATATCGCCAAAGTCCACAATCATGCGCCACGATGGTCCGTGGGTAGAGTTGGTGGCATTGATAATTCCCCGGTTGCCTCCGTTCATCACATGCAGAGCGCTCAAAACCGGTTGCTGCGATAAGTGTTCCACTCTTGTGTCTTTAAACAAAGACCACACCGGCACTGATTGTAAGCTGCCATACTTGGCCGTTAAATCTTCCACCATCAGGTTAAAGGTTAAGGTAACGCAATCATATATGTTTTCTTTGGGACGAGTGGCTTTCACATCAAAGAACTGCGAAGCCGTATCGTTTTGCAATGTTTTTAAGGTCATATAGGCTCCCGGTTTTTTCATAGGGTAAAGCGGGTCGCTCATTTCGTCCCACAGCCAGTCGTACAAGGTGGTCCACCATTGCTCATAAAATGAAGCGGCCAGCGAATTAGGATTGTTGTAACAGTCCCATTGGCGAAGCTGCTCCAGTACCGGATAAAATGCGGAGTTGATTTTAGAGCTATCCAACAAGCTCAACATCACAGGTAATGCCTCTTTAGCCTGAAGATTAAAATTGTTGTCCTGCATTTTTTTCATGAAGTCGGCATCAATTGCATTGTTATCGGCCAATAGTTGATTGATTACCCGATTTCTGTAATTCTCATACACGCCCACACCCGGGTAGTAATAATGATAAGTGTAATCGGTTGGGTGTTGGTTGGCGGAGCTTACAAAACCACGAGCCGGATTTTTGCTTGTAGGGTTGGCTTCGTTCGGAATAAAATCCACCCACTCATCTATTGCGGAGTTTCCACGGCTCAAATATTTCCCCTGTTCTGTCGCTTTGTTTCGGATAGGGAATCGGCCTTGTTCTTTAATGGCGATATCGCCACTCCGTGATGCGAACACGAAGTTTTGAGCCGGGCAGGTGTAATGGTTCAGTGCTTGTATATAATCATCATAGTTTTTACCGCAGTTGAAGAGATAAAATGTTTTGAACTCATTGGACGGAAGATGTGCCGTCCATTTCATTGCCAGATTATGCGAAGTACTCGCCTGCCCGAAATTTTTGTCGAATACTACGGGCCCAAATCGTGTGTAAATCACTTCATCTTCCACCACTCCTTTGCCGCGTACGTAGTGTTTTTCTATTCGTTTTTCGCTCTTCACCCATTGCCCGTTGTATTGATACTCTGTGCGCGAATCATCTTTAAACTGAATGGTGTACCAATCGCGCACATCGCGACCGGCATTGGTTACCCCCCAGGCAATAGAATCATTAAAGCCGCTGATAACAGCCGGTGAACCGGGCAGAGTAGCACCATACACATTCATATTGGGCGATACCAAATGCATCTCATACCAGATAGCCGGCAGCGAAAGTTTTAGATGCGGGTCGTTACACAGAATGGGTTTGCCACTCCTGGTTTTGCTGCCGCTCACAGCCCAGTTGTTGCTTCCGGTAATCTCATCCGGTTTGGTAATGTGTGCCGTAGCCGATAGAGAAGTGCGCACCCCGGTGGTGCTTAGTTCTTTGGTGCTGAGGGGTTGTACCCAAGGTGTGCCGCTGGGCACAATGGGCTCTTCATCCTGCACCCAATCCGGATACAATTTGCGATACTCTGCTTCGCCAAACTTGCTAATGAAATTGGCGTTCTCTATATCATACTCATACACCGATAACATGTTGGCCATGTTCTTGAGCAATAGCGCTACTTTAATCGGTTTCCATTCTTCGGGTTCGTAGTTGAGCAGTTTATACTCAAAAGGGTAATCTTTGGGCGATAGCTGTTGGATGTAAGCATTCACCCCTTTGCAATAAGCTTCTATCAGATTTCGGCTAAACTCATCTTTCTTTATGTATTCTTCCGCTGCTTCAGCACTCCAGGGCATGCCTATTCTGCGGGTGAGCTTATCTTTTTCCAGTGTTTTTTCTCCGGCTATCTCGCTCAATCTTCCGGCCGCATCGTGTGTTTGTATCTCCATTTGCCACAGGCGGTACTTGGCGGTGATGTAGCCTTGCATAAAATACAGGTCGGCATCGTTTTTGGCAAAAACATGCGGCACCAGTCGGTCGTCAAAGTAAACCTGCACCGGTTCTTTTAATCCTTTCAAATTTTCCTCTCCATCTTTCCACTGCTGATTGTTTTCGGCATTTTGCCAAAACCCGCCAAAAGGATTCAGGAATTTTCCGAAAGCCGGAGCCACGCCCAATTTTGTGTTTAAAGCGAGTGTTAAAGCAAGTGTGAAGGCTAGTGAGAGGGAGAAAGAAATATATTTCACGTTGTAAGTTTTGAGTGAATATAAAAAGTGGAAAATCTTTTTGTGTTTTTATCGTCTCGTCTTTCGGTGGAGAACCGGCAAACTACCGTGGCTTTTCCGCAAAAATCTTTAATTCGGACCATGGCTGACGAAAAATTTCTTTTCTGGAAACGGGTAGGTATAGTGAGCCTGCTATTAATGATGTTGTGGGCCATTCACTTTCTACAGTATTTCCATCTGGCCAATTTTGACCAACTGGGCAATATGCCCGGAAAGGTAGAAGGCTTACCGGGTATTTTGTTTTCGCCCTTTTTGCACGGCAATACCAATACCGCAGTCTCTATGCACCTGCTGAGCAACTCGCTGCCCATTCTGCTTTTATTTACCTTGCTGCTGCACACCTTTCCGCGACACACGATTTTTATCTGGCTGTTTATTCAGTTGGTGAGTGGTAGTCTGCTTTGGGTTTTTGGCACACGTGGCACCATGCATGTGGGCATCAGTGGAATTGTGTATGGACTCACCGGTTTTTTTCTGTCCTCGGGTTTGTTTCGCAAAGACCGCACTTCGCTGCTGATAGCCGCCCTGGTAGCGGTACTGTATGGCAGTAGTGTCATTGGATTTTTACCAAAAGAAGGCGTGAGTTGGCAGTCCCACTTGTTTGGCTTTATGAGTGGAATTGTAGCGGCCTACTTTACCCGACAGATTAATTTGCCCAAAGTGGAACCAAACGATGAGGATGAACTCCATTTCTTTGAGCGCCTGGAACGCGCCCGCGCCCAGCAAAAAGCGGAATCAGGAAACGAACCTGCCCCCTCTACCCACTCAAATTAAAAAAACAGAAATCCGAGCTTTAGTTTTTATGCGCAATCCAACTGGGGACTGTAATACGGATATCGCTCATGCGGCCTTTGAAAACCACATCTTTTTTGCCATCGTTTGGGTAGCCAAACGAGCGCAGTTTACAATTAAACTCGGCTGATAGATTAAAATGCTTTTTATCGCTTTCCCACTCAAATTTTGTAATCTCCAGTTGGCTCCCCTCCGTGAGCATAAAATAGTTGGTTGCATCAAATTGTAAAGCAATAGCATAACCGGAAGGCGCTCCGAGTTTTTCGCCATCATAACCAATCTCAAACTGCGCCAGTTCGCTGAAGAGTC
>CAYQRR010000171.1:0-5877 GCA_964419635.1 uncultured Chitinophaga sp.
GTGTTATTATAGTTGGGCAAACGATATGGAGTAAGTGCACCATTATTACCAATAGTAGAGTTAAACACATCATCCACCGGATTGATTGCATCGCTAATGGGTCTGAAAACTCCTGTACCGTTAAACAGCATTGTGTCGCCACGATACTGCGCTCCACCACCACCCCGGTCGCCATCGTAGGTTACAGCACCCAACTCAAATGTAACAGGGCCCGTAGGCGGAGTCAGGAACCCACTTACCGTAAAGTCTGTAATCGGATTTCCGCTGGAAACATTCGTTAGTCCATCAAAGATGGTGATGTTGCGCATATCCAGGTTGTCGTTCTTATATACCACCACAATCGTCCAGCCGCCATAGCGGTTGGTGCCGCTGTTGGTACCCACCAGATTAGCCAAAGTAAAACGGGCCGAAGGATTGGCCTTCACCAGTGTAGTGATGTCTTTAAAACAATGATAGGTGCTGGCTGTGCTGGTATACAAACTATCTGCCTTCGAGAGTAAGTACGAACCGTTATTCACTTTAATCCAAAAACTATCGCGTATAGCATAGCGCGGGTTAGCTGGCAAAATGTATCCACCCCAATACAAAGCGGCATAAGTTACTTCGCTGCAATTAGGCAGCACCAAACTATCGCTGCTGCTACTAAAGGTCAAAGGATCTGAGTCGAAATCTACATACGTGCCGGTGAAGTTATTATCAATACCAGTGCCGGCTGGTGGCACTTCTGCCGTAGCGGCACATGCATTACAGGAAATAAAGCTGTTCGCCAAAAACTTGAGCGAGCCTTTTTGATTCACCTGATGCTGTATGCTGAAGGGCTTGAGCACCTGCGCGTTTGTGGCGGCTGAAGCTGCTAACAAAAGCACTAAAAAAAACCAGTATCCGGGTTTGTAAAATCTTTTCGTCATCTGTTTCGATTGAGTAATATGATGTGTTGGTTATCGGATGTTTAAGCTTAACCCGCCATCTGCTTTCTGTAGAATAGTGATAGCCTGTTTGTCGGTTTCGGGCTTAGGATAAACTGCGGGCAGCGGTCGGTCAAACTCGTCTTTGAGTTCCTGCAACGATGTAAGTTCTAGTGTGTATAACACTTCTTGTTGCTCGTTCACAATGCATGCGGTTCTATTTTCGTTGAAGTATCGCAATGGGTCCAGTGGCAGTTTTTTCAACTCCATCATTAGTTGTTGATCCCAAATCTCCTGCTGGTTTTTGAAAATGCGACCATAGAAGAACAAATGTCCCTCGCTTGCAGTAGCATTAGCCTGGTTTGTGTAAAGGATTACAAGTGCTGCAATAGCATATACACTCCGTAGTAAAGATTTTACCATAGCATGAATTTTCGCACGGCTGTGCGTTGTATCAGGAACACAGATAGCCGCGAGGCGAAAGTAGTTTCGCGACCTGCGATTCCATGGTGACTAATAAACCGATAAAATTTTTCTGTCTAAAAAAACAGAAAGCCGTTATAGCGTCAGTAACTCTTCCCAGTATTCTGCAGCTCTGCGGGTGTGGGGGATAACGATGGAACCGCCTACCAGATTGGCGATAGCAAAAACTTCATACATTTCTTCGGTAGTGGTGCCCAGTTCATGGCATTTACCCAAATGATACTTAATACAGTCATCGCAACGCAATACCATACTGGCTACCAGACCCATCAACTCTTTTGTTTTTACAGGAAGGGCACCATCGGCATAGGCTTGATTATCTAAACTCCAAAAACGTTTCAAAGTCAGATTCTCTTTGGATAAAATCACCTCATTCATCTTGGAACGATACGCGTTAAAATCATTTACCAGTTGGCTCATACAATTTATAGTTGATTGTAGCGTCAAATGTAGAAATCGGGAGCATAGCCTGTTCCTCGTTTAAGTTTTCATACTTTCGCTTTCTAAAACCAAAAAACAAACAAACACATGAAAAACGCATTCAGACTTTTCATAGGATTCATGATTGCCACTTCGCTTTCCAGCTGCGGCTACAACAGTATGGTGGAAAAACGGGAAGCGGTTAACGGGGCCTGGGGCAATGTAGAAAGTGCTTACCAGCGCAGAGCCGACCTTATTCCCAACTTGGTGAATACTGTAAAGGGGGCCGCCAACTTTGAACAAACAACATTGACAGCCGTGGTGGAAGCGCGTGCAAAGGCTACCTCCATTCAGTTAACGGCCGATGACCTCACCGAAGAAAATCTGCAAAAATTCCAGGAAGCCCAGGACGGACTCAAGGGTGCTTTAAAAAGCCTGATGATGGTGACCGAAAACTATCCTGAGTTAAAAGCCACCGCCTCTTTTCAAGAACTGCAAGCTCAGCTGGAAGGCACCGAAAACAGAATTAACACCGAGCGTAATCTGTTCAATGAAGCAGTAAAAGACTACAACGCTTACATCGCCAGCTTTCCACAGTTGATGTTTGCCAAAATGTTTGGCTTTACCCCTAAAGCCTACTTTAAAGCAGCTGCCGGCACCGAAAAAGCCCCGGAAGTAAAATTCTAAGCAGAGCCATATGCTGTTTAACAAGTCCTTCTTTTCAAGCGAGGAAAAAGAGGCCATAGTCAAGGCTATTGGCGAAGCGGAAGCCTTGACCTCTGGCGAAATACGGGTACATGTGGAACCGCATTGCAAAAAAGAACAGGTACTCGACCGGGCAGTAGAAGTTTTTTATCAATTAAAAATGGAAACCACAGCCCAGCAGAACGGAGTGCTCATCTACCTGGCATATAAAGACCATCAATTCGCCATATTGGGCGACAAGGGAATCCACCATGTGGTACCAGCCAATTTCTGGGATAGCATAAAAGAGGTGATGCGCGAACATTTTAAGAAAGGCGAATTTTTTCAAGGGGTCGTGTTTGCCATTAAAGAAACAGGGTTTCACCTCAAGCAGTATTTCCCTTTGCAGCACAACGACAAGAACGAACTCAGCAATGAAATCAGCGAAGGATAAGACCGTGAACAGTAGACAGCACACAGACAGCGGCAAGAAATGGCGGCCCGCTCTGTTTTTGTGTCTATTTGTTTTAGGAACTTTCTTCGCAAAATCTCAAACATACCCTGCCCTTCCTAATCCCCCACGATTAGTCAATGACTTTGCGGGCATGCTCTCCGCGGAAGAAAGAGCATCATTAGAGGACAGATTGGTAGCATATGATGACAGCACCTCTACACAAATTGCCATTGTAACAGAACAAACACTTAATGGTGCCGATGCGGGTCAATACGCCATTGGACTTTTTAATGCTTGGGGAATAGGCGGACAAAAAAAGGCAGACAACGGAGTGCTTATTTATGTAGCCCTCAACGACCGGAAAATGTTTATAGTAACCGGGCGTGGCGTGGAAGAATATCTGCCCGATATTGTTTGCAAACGGATTGTGGAGCGGAAGCTGAAGCCCAACTTTCGAAACGAAAATTACTACGAAGGATTCAGTGAGGCTATTGACGAAATGCAGCAGCGCTTGGCCGGCACCTTTGTAAATGACGAACCTGAAGACGCAGAAGGCCTGCCCATGTGGGCCGTCATACTCATTATTATAATCCTCCTTATTGTATTTTCCTCCATGTTTGGCGGAGGCGGGGGTGGCACTTACTCGCGTAGAGGCTACAGCAACTGGGGCAGCGGTCCGGTCATTTTTTCGGGAGGGGGTGGCGGATGGAGTAGCGGGGGTGGCGGAGGTTTTGGCGGATTCGGAGGAGGCAGCAGTGGCGGGGGCGGTGCGGGAGGAAGTTGGTAGAGTGCTAGGAATAATTTGTCAATAATCAATTATCAATGAAAATCCCCATTGCTCACAAAGCCCATCCCTGGCATGGTATAGCGGCAGGAGAAAATGCTCCAGCTGTTGTAACTGCATTTATTGAAATAGTGCCCACTGACACTGTAAAGTATGAGATAGACAAAACAAGCGGTTGGCTAAAAGTAGACCGTCCGCAAAACTTTGCAGTGGGGGTGCCGGCACTTTATGGTTTTGTGCCTCAAACGTATTGCGACCAGCAGGTGGCTATTCATTGCATGGTCACCACAGGGCTGCAAAACATACAAGGCGACCGCGACCCGCTCGACATATTAGTACTCACCGAAAAAAACATTAGCAACGGGGGCGTATTGGTGCAGGCCATACCTATTGGCGGCTTGCTGATGATAGACAAAAACGAAGCGGACGATAAGATTATTGCCGTGCTGAAAGACGATGCAGTATATGGCCACCTAACCCATATTGAGCAACTCAACGAAAAGCAACTCAACAAACTGAAGCATTACTTCCTCACCTATAAAGATATGCCCGGCACCAGTGGCCGCACCGTGGAAATTGCAACAGTGTATGGCCCCGAAGAAGCACGATCGGTTATATCGAAAAGCATGGAAGATTATAGCCGGTCCTTTAATCCATCCAGCCCATGAAGCGGAATCGTCTGGTGAATATTACATTGGTGGTGGCGCTTACCACGGGAGGTCTTTTTCTATACAATAAATATCGTGTGGCCCCTCCGGTGCAGTTTGCTGCTTTAAGCCTTACCGACCTCCAAGGTCAACCGGTAGCCTTAAATCAATATGCCGAAAAACGCCTCTTCGTCAACTTTTTTGCCACCTGGTGTGGCCCATGCGTGGCCGAGTTGCCCTCGTTGCAGCAGGCACAAGATATGCTGAAAGGGCAAACTGGATTTGTAATTATCAGCGATGAACCCCTGGAGCGGTTGCGTTCTTTTCAGCAGCGCAACGGTTACACGCTTACTTTTTTGCATAGCAATACTCCACTCAGCAGTATAAACATATACACCATTCCTACCTCCTACCTGCTCAATAGCAAGCAGGAGATACTGATGAAGCATGTGGGCGAAGAAGAATGGACATCGAAAGAATGGCTGAACAAACTGACTGAGTAAACTCAGCATTCGCTGAATTTTTTACGCCATATTTGTGTGGTTCAATTTACTGATCTGCTAAAAATTTAGCCATGCTCCTTCAGATATTTAAATCCATGAATCCGGCCGATGACCCGGTAACATATGCTATTCCGTTTTTCCTGCTCACCATTGCGATAGAACTCTACATCAACTGGAAAGAGAAACTAAATCTATATGAACCTAAAGATGCGCTGGCCAGCATTGGTATGGGGCTGGGTTCTCTGGTGATAGATATTGGTATGAAGGGGCTGGCTTATGGCACGTACACCTATCTGTATGAGCACTACAGCCTGTTTCAGTTGGGCTGGCATTGGTGGGTGTGGGTGCTCATTTTGTTTGCCGATGATTTTACCTTTTACTGGCATCATAGGCTCAGTCACGAAATACGCATTCTGTGGGCCGCGCACGTCAATCATCATTCTTCGCAAACCATGAATCTGGCTACGGCTTTGCGTCAAAGTTGGGGCGAACAGTTTTATAAGTTTTTTTGGTGGCTCTGGATGCCCCTGCTGGGCTTTCATCCGCTCATGATGATGATGATGATGAGCATTTCGCTCATTTACCAATACTGGGTGCACACCGAGCTCATAAAAAAAATGCCCCGTTGGTTTGAGTTTTTCTTTAACACCCCCTCGCACCACCGGGTGCACCACGCCAGTAATGTGCGCTACCTCGACCAAAACCACGCTGGCATCCTGATCATCTGGGATCGGCTACTAGGCACTTTTGCCGAAGAAGACCCGAAAGAGAAACCGGTGTATGGCATTACAAAAAACATACACACCTACAATCTTTTCAAAATTGCCTCGCACGAATACGTAGACATCTGGCACGATGTGCAACGCGCTCCGGGACTACTCAATAAGCTGAAATACCTTTTTATGCCCCCTGGTTGGAGCCATGAGGGCCCCGATTTGCGGGCAAAAACGCTGCGAAAACAATTGCAGGGGGCTAAAAAATAGCTTGTTTTTCTCGG
>CAYQRR010000172.1:0-5849 GCA_964419635.1 uncultured Chitinophaga sp.
GGGCATTTTTACTTTCGGCCAATTCGGCTATATTTGCCGTCCTTTTTCGCAAAGCAGGCGACAAGCATGGCGGAGCGGTCATTATAAATTGTGAGTTGTGAAAGGTTTGAGAGAATTTGAAATCCCCTACGTGGGTCTCAAGGTAGGAGTTCACAATTTTGAGTATGAAATTGACCGCAAGTTCTTTGATTATTTCAAAGATGCTCCTATCCACGATTGCGCAGTGAAAGTGAAACTGGAGTTTGAAAAGAAAGAAACGTTCTTTATTCTGAAATTTTTCATTGATGGCAATGTGCATGTGGAGTGTGACCGCTGTCTGGTTCCTTTCAACAAAAGCATTTTCGGAGATTACACCTCGTATGTGAAATTTTCGGAAAATGCGGACGCCCTGCAAGACGAAGACGAAGTACTGTTTATTCCGCGCGAACAAACCATCATTGATGTGTCGCAACTGATTTATGAATACATCATACTTTGTTTGCCTATGCAACGCTGGGGGTGCAAAAAACCCGGTGAAGAAGCCATCTGCAACAAAGAGGTGCTAAAATACATAGCCGGTGAAGCGAGCAAAACGGAAGAAACGGTGGACCCCCGTTGGGCAGCACTTAAAAAACTGAAAAACTAAACAACTAAACAACATCATTCTTAAAAATTTAAAAACTATACGTCATGCCAAATCCAAAGCATAAAATCTCTAAAGCGAGAAGAGACAAGAGAAGAACTCACTACAAAGCAGAAGCGCCAACCACTGGCGTGGATCAAACAACAGGCGAGGCACACTTGCTGCACCGCGCACACTGGAACGAGGATAAACTCGTTTACCGTGGCAAAGTGGTTGTAGACAAATCAGCGAAGTAAAACCAGGCAAAATCCTATTTTTTTTGCCCGTTCGGCTCGGCTGAACGGGTTTTTTTATTGTCGGCATCCGCAGCCCCGCCTATAGCGGAAAAACCCAATGACTACCACCACCTACCAACAAAAAGCCAAAGAAGCGCTTACGCTCTCCATGCCCATTATAGCAGGGCAACTGGGGCAGGTGCTCATGGGCTTTTTTGACACTGTGCAGATTGGTGGCCTGGGCCACGAATACATAGCCGCTTCGGGTTTTGCCAACGGACTTTATTGGATGATTATACTGCTGGGCATGGGGATTTTGTATGCTGTGTCGCCTCTGGTAAGCAAGGCGTTTGGCGAGCAGAAAGCTTATCGCAGCATCGGTATATTGCAGGCCAGTTTGCTGGTATCGGCAGTACTCACGTTCATTTTTACTGGACTGATTCACCTGATGGCGAACCATATAGAAATTTTGGAGCATACAGAGGTGGACAATCGGCTGGGTGCTGCTTTTTTAAACACGGTGAATTATTCCACCGGCTTTGTTTTCTTTTTTATGGCCGGCAAACAATTCCTGGATGGAATGGGGCACACAAAAGTGGGCATGTATATCACATTGGTCGGGTTGGTACTCAATTATTTTTTGAACGATACACTTATTTATGGCAAATACGGATTGCCGGCTTGGGGTATAGAAGGTGCGGCCATGGCCAATTCGATATCGCGTGGTTTGATGGCGGTCGCTATTTTCGTTTATATATGGCGCAATAAACAAGTGGTTGCACTATGGCAAACCTACCGGGCATATCGGGAAAATCCGATTGATTTTGTAAAGCCCATTTTAGTAATTGGTGTGCCGGCCGGGCTACAGTTTTTTTGGGAAGTAGCCGCATTCAATGCCGGCCAAATCATGAGCGGCTGGATTAGTGTAGAGGCCGAAGCGGCACATATGATTGCGATAGGATTGGCCTCCATCACCTTTATGGTGCTATCGGGGGTGGCTCATGCCGGCACCATTATGGTGGGTTATTCTTTCGGAGCCAAAAACAAAGAAGAGATACGCAGAAGCGGGCAAGTCATCCTTTTGATAACCCTTAGCATAGAGATCATTTTTGCCGTGCTGTTTTTTGCGTTCCGACACCAACTGCCTGAAATTTATACACAAGAAGCCTCGGTGATTGGCATAGCTTCCACGATGTTGGTTTTTGCGGCTCTCTTTCAACTAAGTGATGGATTGCAGGCTGCCGGTGCGGGACTTTTGCGCGGTATGCATGATGTGAAATATCCGGCAGCCATTGCCTTTGTGTGCTACTGGCTGGTGATGATTCCCATCGGGTATGTGCTGGCTTTTACATTCGGATTGGGGCTCCGGGGTATCTGGATTGGATTTCTGGTAGGCCTTAGTTTGGCAGCCGTAGCCATGCTGTTCCGATTTAATCGGGCCGTGCAGCGTTTACCGTTTTAGTGGGTGCCTCCTCGTTCAATGTTTTTATTTTTTACCGTCTGTCTGGAGCGTTGCGCATTTGCGAGGGCTGTGGCAAGGTGCGCTTCGAATAGTCCCAGTTTATAACCTTGCAGTTGGGCAAAGCTTCGCGGAGCGACTCCACGCTGTCCT
This sequence comes from uncultured Chitinophaga sp., assembly GCA_964419635.1. Taxonomy (GTDB): domain Bacteria; phylum Bacteroidota; class Bacteroidia; order Chitinophagales; family LD1; genus Bog-950. The sequence goes on from CAYQRR010000172.1 coordinate 2,450, forward strand.
TTGCAATGTTGTTATAGCTCACATCCAAAAATTGGAGCTGCGTCATTTTCTTCAGTGTATTTTGCCCGGCCGAAAAATTCCACTTTAGATTCATACTCAGGTTTAGCTCTTGCAGCTGTGAAAGATTTTCGAAACCCATCGGCAACACTTGAAAATCGTTTGCTTTTAAATCGAGCCATTGTAGATTTCCGAGTTGTATGAACCCGGCTGGTAAGGTGCCTATCAGATTATTGCGCAAATCCAGTTTCTGCAGCTGTTTCAGATTGCCAATACACTCGGGCAAAGACTCCAATACGTGGTCCTTCAACAAGAGTTGTTGAAGATTTTGAAGCGAGCAAATCTGCTGCGGCAACGACTTAATCTTTTTATCTGGCTTGCTGAAAAAATTGCCGGTTAAGTTAAGCACCTGTAGTTTTTGCAAATTACCAATAGCAGCCGGTACAGTATTTATCTCATTTAGGCTTAAATCTAGTGTTTGAAGTTGAGAAAGGGAGGTTATCGCATCGGGGAAAGCTGTGAGTTTATTTAAACTCAAGTTCAGATTCTCCAAGGAAGAGAGGGCCGAAAATCCATCCGGCAATGCGTTGAGCATATTGCCGGCCAAGTTCAGAAATTTTAGCTTTTTGAGTTGTGTAAAAGAGGGCGTTAAATCGCTGATTTTATTCATGCGTATGCCCATTTCAAAATAACCTAAGTCCAATTGCTCAAGGTTGCTTAGCTGACCAATAGTGAGAGGCAGCACGGTTAGTTTATTGCCTTTTAGATTCAGCACCCGGAGGCTTTTCAGATTACCTAATTCCACCGGCAATGCGAGCAAATCGCATTGCTGCAAATGAAGCGCAGTCAGTTTTCCGAATCCGCTGATAGAGCGAGCCACTGTGGACATATCCAAACTCAGATTTTGCGACAAGTTCAAGTCCTCCAGTTCGCTCAATTGGCTAAACGAAGCGGGCAGCACATGAATATCGTTGACCGACAAATCTAAATGCCGAAGGCTTTGAACTTCTCCTATCTTATTGTTGAGTTCCAATAGCCCCGATGCTGAAAAATTGAGCGTAGTCACGTTCATGCCTTTCAGCCGCTCAAATACATCCTCGTCATATAAATAAGCATTGTGTTCCAGATGCAACACGCGAAGATTTTTGAGCCGCACCATAGAATCCGGCAAGGTGGTAAAGTTGTTATCCTTTAGATATAGCTCTTCGAGGGTGCCAAGCCTTTGAATGGTATTGGGCAGCACGCGAAACATTCCGCCCTCCAGATTCAATTTTTTAAGTTTTGGGAATTTGCTCAACTGCTCCATCAAGACATTCAAATCCAACTGGCGGCATTTTATACATGAAAAAGACTCCAGATTACGAAGCTTCTCCAAGTCCTGGCGAAGCAAGGCTTTGGGGAAAGATGTAAAGGTGATTTCGGTAGTAGTCGCTGCATTTTTCAGCGCTTCGTCCAGTAGCTGATTCGCAAAAATTTCGTCCATGGTTTGTGCCTCTTTCCGGGCTTGTTCAAACTCCTGGAGCAATAATTTATTGATAGAATCTTTTGACTGTTGCGGGAGCGCATCCCACCACTTTTGGTCAGGGATATTGTTTTGTCGAATTTGTGCGCTTATCGAAAAAACATTCAGCAAAATAAGCGATACCAGAACTAGTCTATTCATCATTTTGGATTGAATCATTACCATTAAAAAAATACGGCTACTCGGGTTTCTCGGGCCTCATCTGCGGAAAGAACAACACTTCTTGTATAGCAGCATTGTTGGTCATTAACATAGCCAAACGGTCTATTCCAATACCGATGCCCGAAGTGGGTGGCATGCCATACTCCAATGCCCGAAGGAAATCATGATCAATAAACATGGCTTCATCATCTCCGCGCTCCATCAGTTTTACCTGCTCTTCGAAACGAGCCCGCTGATCGATGGGGTCATTCAACTCGCTATAAGCGTTGGCAATTTCTTTTCCGTTTATCATCAGCTCAAAACGTTCTACCAATCCTGGTTTGCTGCGGTGCTTTTTAGTAAGCGGACTCATTTCAATTGGATAATCAGTAATAAATGTAGGTTGAACATAGTTGGATTCACATAAGTTACTAAAGAGCTCGTCAATTAACTTTCCTTTGCCCATTGACCCATCTACTTCTATGTGATTTTTTTTACAAAGTCCTCTAAGAAAAACTTCATGCATTTCACTTACGTCTTCACCTGTGGCATCTTTAATTGCATCTAATATCGAAACCCGCTTAAAAGGTGCTTTAAACGAGATGATTTTATCACCTACCGGCACATCGGTGGTGCCGTGCAGCGCCAATGCAATCTTTTCCATCATCTGCTCGGTGTAGTTCATCATCCAGAAATAATCTTTGTAGGCTACATAAAATTCCAGCACTGTAAACTCCGGGTTGTGGGTGCGGTCGATACCCTCGTTTCTGAAATTACGACTGAATTCATATACCCAATCAAAGCCACCTACTATCAAGCGCTTTAAGTAAAGTTCGTTGGCTATTCTCAGATAAAACGGAACGTCCAGCGCATTGTGGTGGGTAGCAAATGGACGCGCTGCTGCACCTCCGGGTATGTTTTGCAGCACGGGAGTGTCCACTTCCATAGCACCGTGTTCGTTCAAAAAGTCTCGAATGGTTTGAATCATTTTGCTGCGTTTCATAAACGTAGCGCGCACTTCAGGGTTTACTATCAAATCCACATACCGCTGGCGATATCGCAATTCTACATCCGCAAAAGCGTCAAAGGTTTCACCATCTTTCACTTTCACGACCGGAAGCGGGCGCAAAGCCTTCGAGAGCAGGGTAAGCTCTTTTACACGAATACTGGTTTCACCGGTCTTGGTTACAAATACTTCTCCTTTTACGCCAATAATATCTCCAATATCGAGCAGATGTAGCACTACTTTTTCATAGAGTGTTTTGTCTTCGCCCGGACAAATGTTATCGATGCCGATATAAAGCTGAATGCGGCCGTGTTCATCTTGAATTTTGGCAAAAGTAGCCTTTCCTTTGGGGGCTATACTCATAATGCGGCCGGCTATGCTAACCTGCTGAAAATTCTTCTCGGCATCGTTATAGTTTTCCAGTATCTGTTTGGAATGGCAGTTGACGTCAAATGCAGGCGCGGGGTAGGCATCGATACCCAACGCGGTTAACTGATTCAATTTATCTCGTCTTACTATTTCCTGTTCGCTTAAATGCTGACTCATCGCTATTGTTTTTTGGAGTGCCGAAAATAAAAATACCCCACGGGTAGCCGAATGTATTTCGGGAAATATAAAAGTCCTTTTGCCATGCTTACGTAAGTGGATTTAGAGTTACGCCAATTGTGGTTTGACCACTGTGGGGGCAGTTTTTTGTGAAATATAATTTTGCGAGTAGGAAACTTGTTTATTTT
>CAYQRR010000173.1:0-5843 GCA_964419635.1 uncultured Chitinophaga sp.
CACCAGGGCAGAAGCCATGCTCATATTCTCTACATAAAACTTGATTTTTCCGTTCGTGTTTCCGCCATAGGAGGTAAATACCAGTTTGTAAACCTGTCCGTTTATGTTGCGGACAAAGTAGACCAGCGAATCTTCTACACCATATACATCATTGATGTATTGCACTCCGTCTTTGTAACTTAAATCGGTTTGTGATCTGTAAAACTTCCAATCCCAGCCGATCGCATTCATGTTCTCAGAGAAAAAGAGCGAAGCATAATTATCCGAAAATGCATCATTGCCTCTGGCTTCGGCCACACTCACTCCTTTATTACAGAGCACACCCACCGTTCCGGACACTTTACCCGATGGCAGGTCTGTGGCGGCATAATTGGTGAATTGCAAATCCCACTCGGGCGAAAGCGGCTCTTTATCCAGAATTTGATTCGTTATCATATTAAGATAAATGAAGTTTTTGCCCGAATAATCTTTCTTGCTGATGGTCATTATCTGCAAATCGCTATTGTCGATATTGGCATAGCGGAATAAATATGCCGTATCAAACAAGAGTTTCTCTATCCATAATTTTTTCAATCCGCCATCGGGCAGTTTGATTAAATAGAGCGAGTCGCCCACCACGTGGTGCGACACCGAGTTATAAACTCCCCATCCAAAATCATAAATGTTTGCATCATTCTTATTCTTGTTCAGGCAGCCGAAATCCATGGCAGAATCGGAGTCGTGCAGAATTGTCCACTGGCCATAACCGGTGGTGTCCAGTGTGTTAAAATCAGATGCCTTTGCATTTGGTACATAATAGGCTTTGCTGCCAAAGGCCTCGTTGATACGGATGGTGGTGCCGCCCAATGGCGAACCGGGAAACTGCGTGTTTCTAACGGTGAGTGCCAGATGCCAGTCGGTGTTGCTGCTTAGTGTTTTGGCCCCGGAGCTTAGGTTGTAAAAAGCAACTTGTGTATTTTGAAATCCAAGAGTTACAGAGTCGTTGGCAACATAGTTTTGTGACGATGCCGTACAATAAACGGCCGTCATTATAATTCCTGCCAATAGGTTTTTAGAAAGATTTTTCATATCGGGTGCAATTATGCATTGCATAACCCACAAAGTGCACTGAGGTTTGTCATGGAATTGTCATATTCCTGAGAATCGACATTTTCTTAACATGATTTTTATCAACGACAATTCGATTAAAAATTCAATTTCGCCTCTCTATTCGCGCTCTCCATGAAATATGCCACCATCCATCCTTACACAAATGAGCTATTACACCAGTTTGATTTTGACGCCTACCCCGACATTGCAAAGAGCCAACAAGCCTTCCGGCTATGGCGACAGAAGGGTGTTAAAGAGCGTGGAGACCAGCTGCAGCAAGTAAGCCACCTGCTGAAAAAAAATGCTGATTCCTATGCGCGTCTCATCACCCTTGAAATGGGTAAACCAATTCGTGAGGCGCAATACGAAATAGCCAAAACCATTACCGCTTTTGATTATTACATCGCGCAAGCACCTGCGCTGCTGGCCGATGAGCCCATGACCACCCCGGCCAGCAAGAGCTACATTGCCTACGAACCATTGGGCCTCATCGTCAGCATCATGCCCTGGAATTTCCCTTTCTGGCAGGTGTTCCGCTTTGCGGTTCCTACTTTGATGGCCGGTAATGTTACTATACTGAAACATGCCCCCAATGTGCCGCAGTGCGCCAGAGCCATTCAGCAATTGTTTGAGGAAGCGGGCATAGCGCCCGGTGTTTTTTGTAACTACTTTCTTACGAATGAAGATGCCGCTAAATTGATTGCCGAACCGGCAGTTGCCGGTATTAGCTTTACCGGCAGCGACACCACCGGCAGCTACCTGGCATCCCTGGCCGGCAAGCATATCAAGAAATCTGTGATGGAACTGGGAGGCAACGATGCCTTTATTGTATTGGAAGATGCCCATCTGGAGGAGACCGTAGCAGCCGCCATTAAAAGCCGGAGTATCAATACCGGACAGGCTTGCAACGGAGCCAAGCGGTTTATTGTGCAGCGTAGTATTGCCGAAGCATTTACAACTCAATTGACCCGGGCTGTTTTGGCTTTAAAAGTAGGAGACCCCATGGACGAAGCCACACAAGCCGGACCGCTGGCCCGCACTGATTTGGCCGATAAAGTAAGGCAGCAAATCAGCAAGACGGTGCAGGAAGGGGCACAAGCCTTCTGCAACGAACTGCCGGACCATTACAGCCCTAATTTTGTTGCCCCCACGGTGCTCACAGGCGTTACTCCACAAATGACCGCTGCCCGCCAAGAAATTTTCGGACCGGTATGGAGTGTAATGGTTGCCGATAATCCGGACCATGCTGTGGCCATGGCCAACGACTCTGATTATGGATTAGCCGCCTCTATCTGGACAAGCCAACCAGAACTGGCCGAACAGGCAGCCCGAAGATTGGAAACCGGTAATGTATTTGTAAATGATATTGTAAAAAGCGACCCACGCATACCATTTGGTGGTATAAAAAGAAGCGGTTATGGTCGCGAGCTTTCCGAGGCCGGCTTGAAGGAATTTGTAAACATCAAAACCATTTACATCAAATAATTTTCGCTTTAAAAGCTGCGATGCTCTTTTACCCAGCCTTGTATGTAGCCGGATATATCCGCAGTAGGAGTGCCGGGAGCAAAGAGTTCTCCGCAGCCCAGTTGTTTTAGTTGATTCATTTCGTTATCGGGGATAATGCCGCCACCGGTCAGCAGTACATCGTTCATGCCTTTCTCTTTCATGAGTGCCAGCACTTTGGGGAACACTGTCATGTGTGCCCCGCTCAGAATACTAATGCCAATGGCATCCACATCTTCTTGCAGCGCGGTGTTCACCACCATTTCCGGAGTTTGGCGCAGCCCGGTATAAATCACTTCCATGCCTGCATCTTTCAAAGCCGAGGCTATTACCTTGGCGCCACGGTCGTGTCCATCCAGTCCTACTTTGGCCACTAGTATTCGTATCGGTCTTTTCATTGTTGGGGTATTCAAAAAAAAGAATGGTGAATAGTTTTGTGTTTCATCCTATTCACCATTCCCGTTCAGTTGTTTAATCAGAAATCGTCATCAAAATCTTTGAAGCCCTTACCGCCTCCAAAGTCATCATCGTCCTCATCATCCCCAAAGTCGTCAAAGTCTTCAAAATCCTCCTCGTCATATTCGTCTTGCTTGGCCGCCTTGCGCCCTTTGCCGGAAGAACGTTTGTCAATAATATCTTCGAACTCTTCCAGGCCTTCCATGTTCACTATTTCATCTTCACTGGGTTCTGCCTCCTCATCGTCATCATCGGCATTGCCCGATGCATAATCATCTGTTTCCTCTTCGTCCTCATCATCTTCCTCTTCCTCATCTTCCTCTTTTTTTGCGCCTTTCTTCTTCGAAGGCTTCACATCCTCTTCGTCTTCTTTTGCTTTGGCTTTGCTCTTTTTAGGAGCGCTGTCTGCCGCCTTTTTTTTGGTTGCCATGAGATTTAAGTTTAGTTGTAGGGTTAATTTTTTTTTAGGTAGCGTAAAGGTAAGTGTTATGATTTGGTATTCGCAAAGGTTTCTTTAAAAATATTTTTGTCTCACACCGTCTCAAAAAAATAAAGCTATTGCTGTATACGTGCGCTTGTTTTTTCTTTGCCGAGCAAAGCCGCCATATCAAACACAGCCGGCCCCTGCATGGTGCCTGCCAATGCCAATCGCAGCACGGGCATTATTTCCCCAATCTTTAAACTCTGCTCCTGCAAATGTTGCTTCACTGCTTTTTCCAGCGAGGCAGAAGTATACTCCGGCACTTCGTTCATTACTGCGGCCACCGCTTCTATAACACTCCGTTTCTCTTTACTGTATTTCTTCTTTATTGTTTCAATGTCGTATAGTTTTATGTCTTCAAAAAAGTAATAGCCCAACTCCAGCAATTCGTTGGTGAAGTGTGCGCGCTCTTTCATTAAGCGGCAAAACTCTGTTACATAGGCTTCGTTGTATGCAAATCCTTTAGCTTCCATTTGTGGCTTGATGGCCTGTGCCAGCTTGGCATCCCCGGTGGCTTTTACATACTGATGATTAAACCACTTGGCTTTTTCAAAATCGTAGCGCGCACCGGCTTTGTGTACTTTGCCGAGCGAGAAGAGTTGTATCATTTCCTCCAGGCTCATGATTTCTTTATTGTCGCCCGGATTCCAACCCAGCAAAGCCAGGAAATTGATGAACGCCTCCGGAAAAAATCCTTTTTCGCGATAGCCCTCTGTAACTTCCTGCGTTTCGTGGTTGGTCCAGTTAATGGCATAAAACGGAAAGCCCAGGCGGTCGCCATCGCGCTTGCTCAGTTTACCATTGCCATCGGGTTTCAGCAGCAAAGGCAAGTGGGCAAACTTCGGCATCACCTCTTCTATGCCCAGCGCACGATAGAGCAACACGTGCAAAGGAGCCGAGCTCAACCACTCTTCGCCCCGGATTACGTGCGTTATCTGCATCATGTAATCATCGCTCACATTGGCGAGGTGGTATGTAGGCATGCCATCGCTTTTCATGAGTACCTTATCGTCCAGCTGCGAGGTATTAAAGCTTACCCAATCGCGAATTTCGTCATGAAACTTTACCTCTTCGTTGCGCGGCATTTTAAATCTAATCACATAATGGTCGCCCTGCTGCAATCGCTTTTCCACTTCATCGGCCGGCAGGGTGAGCGAGTTCTTCATATACTGCCGGGTGACCGAATTATAAGAAGGATTCGGCACGCCCTGCGCCTGCATGTTGGTGCGCATTTGCTCCAGCTCAGCTTCGGTATCAAAAGCGTAATAGGCATGTCCACCGGCTAATAATTTATCGGCAAAATCTTTATACAAATGCTTGCGCTCGCTCTGCCGGTAGGGGGCATGGGGGCCATCGCCAAAGCCTACGCCCTCGTTGGGCTCTATGCCGCACCACTTCAGGGCCTGAATAATAAACTCTTCGGCACCCGGCACAAAACGGTTCTGGTCGGTGTCTTCTATTCTTAATATAAAATCGCCTCCGTGCTGCTTTGCCAGCAGGTAGTTATAAAGTGCTGTTCTAATGCCACCGGGGTGCAGGGGGCCGGTGGGAGAGGGGGCAAATCGTACGCGTAGTTTTCTTTCCATATTATCTTGTGTAGCTATTCCGCGTGCAAAATAAAAACCTGCAGCACACTTACTTCACTCCATTTCAGGAAATATCTTTTGTTGCTAAAAAGAGAAAGCCGCTTATCATTGTCGCATGACCATTGCCGAACAGTTGCAGTTTTTTAACCATGCTTTATCCTCGGTATATGACGAGGGCGAAGCCCGGGCCATTGCCCGGCTGGTGTTCGAAAAAGTATTCGAGCTTACTCCTCTTCAGTTTTCGCTGGAGCGCTACAGGGTGGTTACCAAAGCACAGGAGGAAGTCATCAATCACCTGCTGTTGCGCTTGCAGCAGTTTGAGCCGGTGCAGTATATATTGGGCGAAGCCGATTTTTGCGGATTAAAATTCTCCGTGAATCCGCAGGTGCTTATTCCGCGCCCCGAAACCGAAGAGCTGGTACATTGGATACAGGATACCCTGGCCGGGGCCGGGGACCCTGTATCGTTGCTGGATATTGGCACGGGCAGCGGCTGCATAGCCATTGCCCTGAGCAAAGCCAGGCCCATGTGGGAGGTAGAGGCCATGGATGTGAGCCCCGAAGCGGTGCACACGGCCACCCAAAACAATACCCTGCATCAGACACGCGTGCAGTTTTATGTGCGCGATATTTTCAGCGACCCGCTGCCGCGCAATCGTTACCGGTGCATTGTGAGCAATCCGCCCTACATATCGCTGGAAGAAATGAAATCCATGCACAACAATGTAG